>CANLGS010000372.1 GCA_947490035.1 Gemmataceae bacterium | reverse complement strand
CTGGAAAAGCAGCGGAATTCACGAGCCGTGTGAACCAAAAACGGGATCGAACTCGAACCAATAATTCCATCGAAAGCCCAACTTCCGATCAGCCTAGGGCGCGCCGGCGGACCCGTGCGACGACGTTCACGCGCTGGGCGTGCTCGCGTTCCAGATGTTCACCGGGCAACTCACCTCCGGCGTGCCGGCCGACTACGACCGCGTGCTGCGCGCGCTGGGCGTGCCGCCGGGTCTGAGTCAACTGATCGGTGCGTGCGCCGCGGCCGATCCGACCCGGCGGCCGCGCGACGCCCGCGCCCTCGCTGACGCGCTCGCGGCGTTCGCGGCGCCGGACGAACCGCCGCCCACGGTCGGCGGGCCGAAGACCGTGTCTGCGTTCGTCCTCGAAACCACGGTGGAGAAGGCGACGCCGACGGAAGTCCTCGTCTGCCCGGTGTGCAAGGCGCGGCTCCAGGCCACGGCCGGGCGCACCGACCCCGTCCGGTGTCCGCGGTGTTCGTGCCTGTTCACGCCGGCCGCCGGGCGCGTGACGCTGAAGGCGAAGCCCGTCGCCCCGCCGCAGGAACCGTTCGACCTGGACCCCGAACCCGAACCTGAACCGACCCCGCCACCGCGCCCCCGACCGAAGCATCGGCCCGCACCGAAGCGCCGCGAGAATGCCAGACCGTCGCGCCCGCGGCGCTCGTTCCGGCGGCTGTACTGGTACGGCTGCTTTCTGGTTCTGCTCGGCTCGCTCGTGGGCGCCGGCTTCTTGTACGAGGACGAACTGACCGCGTGGGTGAAGACGTATCAGGCGAAGCCGGTCGAGTTCCTGCCGGCGCGCGAGTTCGAGCCGGGCGCGGACACCGCCCGCGTCTACGGTTTCCTCACCGGCGAGCCATCGCTGCTGCTCACCAACGCCGACCGCAAGGACGTGTTGGTCGGCGTGTGGAACATCAATACCGGCAAGCGCGAGTACGTGCTCAAGAGCGGGCCGACGCTCCCCGGCGGGCAACTCGACCCGAAGGTCACGCAGTTCCACTACCACGCCGAGTCCCACCGGCTGACGGTGTTCAACCGCGACCCGCAGGCGACCGACCGCGGCGGCGTGTGGGTGTACTCGCTGCCACCGCTCGTGGAAGACGCTGCCGGCATCAACAGCGCGAAGTCGGCCGACCGCGAGGTCACTTCGATGGAACTCGGGGCGCGCCGGCGCACCTGGGACGTGAACCGCGACCTGACGCGCGCCGTCGGCCCGCCGATGGGCGGCAAGGCGACGCTGTGGAACCTGACCACCGGCGCGACGGTCGCGGAACTGGCCGTGGACGGCACCACGTTTCGCGCGCTCGCGTTCGCCCCGGACGGGCGGTACGTGGTCGGGCTGTGCGACGAGTCGCGGGTGCGCGTGTGGGACGCGGACACCGGCAAACTGGATCGCACGACGCGGCTGGGAACGCGCCCCGCGTGGGACCGGGCGGAACTCGGCACGCTGACGTTCGACCCAACGTCCGCGCGACTCACGGTGACGACCGAGTCGCAGGTGGGCACGTGGGACGCGAAGACCGGGGACGTGGTGGACCCGATGAAGAAGCTGTCCGACGGCGTGCTTCTGAAGCAGAAGTACCGGCTGCGGTGCGAGAGCGGCGGGACCGGCACGTTCTCGGTGTTCCACGACGAGTTCGTGCCTCGCGCGTCGAAGCTCAAGGTCGCGGGAGACGGCGGCGTGACGACGTGGTGCCTGAGTGACGACCGCACGGTACTCGCGGCCGCGTCGAACCGGAAGGTGCAGGTGTGGCGGTTGAAGTACCCGGACGCGAAGTGACGAGCCGGAAGCGTGAGCGACGGATAAACAAATCCGTCGCTCACGCTTCCGGCTCGTCAAGAACGGACGGATTTGTTTATCCGTCGCTCACGCCGTCAAGAACGGACGGATTTGTTTATCCGTCGCTCCGTCAAGAACGGACGGATTTGTTTATCCGTCGCTCACGCTTCCGGCTCGTCAAGAACGGACCAACCGGCCGCCGCATCACGGGCCAGTCTTGCGGAGGCGGGCCTCGATCACGATGACGGCGCCGAGGGCGCGGTTCCGCACCGTCTGGTGTTCGGTCGCCATCGCGTGGGTGCGCAACTCGTCCGCGGCCTTGGCGCCGCCGACCTGTTCCAGGATGTCGATTGCGCACGTCCGGGTGGTCTGGTCGTTGGCGTCGGCGCGCTTGAGCAGCGCGAGCGCGGTCTCCTCGGCCGGCGGGCCGCCGATCTCGATCAGCGACGCCTTCGCCCGGTTCGTCTCGCTGCCGGCGGTGCCGATGCGCGACTGCACCGCGCGGGCGGAGTCGGCGTCCTTCCACCGCGGCAGCAGCAGCAGCGCGCACATGCGCTCCTCCTGGGTCGGGGATTTGATCGCGTCCAGGCACACCTTCCGGGCGCGGTCCGCGTCGGGCGAGGGGTCCCACAACTGGAACGCGGGCATCGCGGCGATCCGCACTTCGGTCAGCGGGTGCGCGCAGAGGCTTTCCAGTTCGGCCGCGAGTTCGGCCCGGTCGGGCGCGTCCACGGACTTGAGCGCGTCGGTCTTCACGAGCAGCGCGAGCAACTGGAGGAGCGAGTCGTAGGAGCGCTGCTCGCGGTACAGGCGCAGGCGCGCGAGTTTCGATTCGGCGGCCGGGTCCGGCGGCGGCGTGGGGGCCACGGGCTTCGCCAGGAGGGGCCGGGCGAGGTCGGCCAGCGGCGGCGCGGCGGCGCCTAAACCGGCGAGCGCGGCCCCGGTGAGGACGAACCGGAGCGGGCGGAACTTGGCGTACTTGCGCCGCGCGAGGTAGAAGAAGGTGGCCGGCGGGATGGCACACGCCAGCCCGCGCCGCGGGTCGCGCCGGTGCGTCAGCCAGACGATCCACGCGTACCCGATCGCGACCTGCGCGACGCCAACCGCGACCGCCGCCCAGCGGTAGTCGAGGTCGGTGACCAGGGCGACCAGCAGGAACGCGACCCCGACCCCGGTGAGCAGCATCCACACGGCGGTGGACGGGCGCAGGTCGCGGCGCGGCGCGGCGGCCGGCTTCATGCGACTGGTGATCGCCGCCGTGAGCGCGACGGCGATGTCCGCCTGCGTCTGCAACTGCACTGGTTCGGCGTAGGTCGGTTCCACGAAACCATCGTTCGGAAGCCGCGCCCGGAGCATACCGGGGTAAGCGTGAAACGCTTCGGCTGACAGGGTTTTCGGTCAGTACGCCCGGTGGGAATCGAACCCACACGCTTCCGCTTAGAAGGCGGATGCTCTATCCAGTTGAGCTACGGGCGCAAAGTGCTTATTTCTGAGTTGTTTCTAACCGCTTCTTGGCGACCATTATCGCGACACGACACCCGAAACGACACCCAGCCGGCCCAAATGGGAACCGAGAACTACTCTGACGAAATCCCGCCTTCCCTCTCTTCTTACACCAGACGGGTCCGTGGGCAAAGAAGGTTCGCGGGCGCCCGAATACCTCGAGCGGCGAGACGACTTGCAAGCCGGCCGAACTCATCGTTCGCGAGCCGGCGAACCGCGCCCGCACGGGCGGCCTGCCCGCGCTCCGCGGAGAACAACTCAATCCACATACGGGTCGGCGCCCAGGTCCTGTAGCATCTCCTGGCGCTGCTTGTCGTAGTTCATCAGGTCGAGCCGCTGCCGGTAGTGTCGCGCTTCCACGCGGCGCTGCGCCAGCCGGAACAGCGGGGCGAACGAGTCCCAGTTTTGCGTGCCACCGGACTTCCCGAGCGTCATTAACTCGTCCTGCTTCGCGCGCCCCAGCCCCTCGAGCAACTGGTCCTCCAGCGAGAGCATGAACTGCGCGCTGCCGGGGTCGCCCTGCCGCCCGGACCGGCCGATCAACTGCCGGTCGATGCGCTCGGCCTCGTGGCGTTCCGTGCCGATCACGTGCAGCCCGCCGTTCGCGGCAACACCGGCGCCCAATTTGATATCGGTGCCGCGACCGGCCATGTTCGTCGCCACCGTTACCGTGTTCGGCTGCCCGGCCCCCGCGACTACTTCCGCCTCGTTCTGGTTCTGTTCCGCGTTCAACACGCGGTGCGGCACGCCCACGGCGGTCAGCTTCGTGCTGATCTTCTTTGAGGCCTCGACGGTGCGCGTGCCGATCAACACCGGGCGCCCGGACGCGAGCATCTCCTGCGTCTTCCGCACCACGCCGTCGAACTTGGCGTCCTCGGTGGGGAACACCGCGTCCGGCATCACGTCGCGGCGGTTCGGCTTGTTCGTCGGCACCTTCGAGGTCCACCGCCGGTACACCTTCCGCATCTCCCAGAAGTTCGGCAGCAGCGTGCCGGACATCCCCGCGAGCTTCTCGTACAGCCGGTAGAAGTTCTGGAACGTGACCTGCGCCGCGTGCGAACTCGGCATGTTGATCGTCACCTTCTCCTTCGCCTCGACCGCCTGGTGCAACCCGTCGCGCCAGTGGCGGTCGGGCATGGGGCGGCCGGTGCCCTCGTCGATGATGACGATCTTGTTCTCGCCGCTCACCATGTAGTGCTGGTCGCGTGCGAACCGGTAGTGCGCGTGCAGCCCGCGCTCGACCGCTTCGAGCAGCTTGTCCATCGCCTTCGCGTGCTTGCCGGTCGGCGGGTTGGAATAGCGAACGAGGTGCTTGCCGCTGTCGGTCAGTTCGATCTTGTCCTTCTTCGCGTTCATGCTGAAGTGTTCGTCGCGCGTCATCCCGCGAGCGAGCGCGTCGGCCCACTTGAAGACGACCTGTTCTTCCGGCTCGGCCGGTCGCGTCGGGTTGGCGATGATGAGCGGCGTCTTCGCTTCGTCCACGAAGATGCTGTCGGCCTCGTCCACGATGGCGTAGTGGAGACCCCGCTGCACGCGCGGGTCCATCCGGCCGCCGCCGCCGGTCCACGCGGACCAGAACGGCGCCGCGGACGCCTGCCCGCCGCGCAACTTCAGCCGGTCGCGCAGGAAGTCGAACCCGAACTCGGCCGCGGTGCCGTAGGTCACGTCGGCCTTGTACGCGACGACCCGGTCGGCTTCCTCCATCTTCTGTTGCAACACGCCGACCGTCATGCCCAACTTCGCGTACACGGGACCGATCCACTCGGCGTCGCGCTTGGCGAGGTAGTCGTTGACCGTGGTGACGTGGACGCCCTTACCGGAAAGCGCGTTGAGGAACGCGGGCGACGCCGCGCTGACGGTCTTGCCCTCGCCGGT
>CANLGS010000371.1 GCA_947490035.1 Gemmataceae bacterium | reverse complement strand
CGCTCGACATCTATTTGAAGCGCGCGGCGAAGCGCGTGACCGTGCCGACGTTCCTCGCGCTCGCGGAACACGACCGGATCATCGACAACGCGCGCACGGCGGCGTTCGTCGCGCGGTTCCCCGGCCCGACGGAAACGGTGGTGTACCCGGGCGCGCACCACACGCTCGAATTCGAGCGCGCGGACCACCCGTGGTTCGGTGATCTCGTCAAGTGGCTCAACGCGTGGACATGAACACCACAAGCGCGAGTACGAGGACGATGCCGCCCACGAGGAACATCCGCGGCAACTTCGACGGGCCGCGCCGGGCCGCGTCGCGGGCGTGTTCCTGCTGCTCGTGCTTGTGCTTCTTGCGGGTCTGCTCGTGGTGCTGCTTCTTCGTGCCGTGGCTCATCGCGAACCTCACCCGGAGAGAGACGCCGCGAGACCGCACGCCGAAACGAGAGAGGGCGCGGGACCGCGGCGCGAAAGGTGTGTGGAGTGTACCGCGCCGCGAGAGCGCGTGTCGAGAGGCGCCCTACTCCTTTGGCTTCTCCAGACCGGCTTTCTCCATCAGCGACTGGTCGAACAAGTTCTGATCCTGCTCCGCGAAAATCGCTTCCACCTTCACGCCGACGCCGATCTCGTACTGGATGATGTACTTGTGTTTGGCGATCTCGATCTCGTCGCCGGGGCGCAGCGGGCGGCGGAGGGTGCGATCGCCGTTGACCTTCACCCCGTTGGTGCTGTTCAGGTCGCGCAGGTGCCACACGCCGTTCTTCAGCGCCAGCTCGCAGTGCGTGCCCGAGATGTTCTGGAACTTCAAGCAGATGTCGCACGACTCGCGCCGGCCCAACGTCATGATCTCGTTGACGAGGGGGATCGCGTCGCCCCCGCCGACCGGGACGAGTTCCCCGTATTGACCCACAGCCATGACCGCACCTCACCGAGAAATGAAGGAGAAGATGTGGCGTGACGGACGGCGAACGCCGCCCGCGATGCCGCATACATCGTAACCCCTGTGCGGCGAATTGCCAGCGCGAACGCGCACTTCCTCCACCCTGATAAAGCGAATCGCCGCCCGCACCGGACGACCGGCGCGGGCGGCGATTCGCTTTATCAGGTCGCGGGGCCGAACTACCGGTTCGGCGGAAGCGGCTGCGGCGGTGCGAGCGGCATCGGCTGTGGCATCCCCATCCCCTGCTGCGGCGGGTACGGCTGCGGCATCATCTGCTGGGGGTAACCCTGCGGCGGGCCGTAGCCCTGCGCGCCGGGGAAGTACGGGTTGACCGGGAAGTTGCCCGTCATCGGCGGGCCGTAGAACGCGCCGCCGTTGATCGGGGCCGGCGTCAGGAAGTGGCCGTCGTAAGGCCAGTAGTTGTACCACGGCGCGGCCTGGAACGCCGGCAACTTCGCCTTCGGCTGGATCAGCCCGAACCCGTGAAACTGGCCGTTGAATAGCGTTTTCCGCTGCGCCGGGCCGGCGCCACCGCCGCCGCCACCGTTGTTACACCCGATGCACGGCACGCCGATGCCGGCGGCCTGCGCGCGGTCCGCGGCGCCAAGCGCCAGCGCGACCCCCGCGACGAACACGAACGAGCGGAGCAGTTTCATTTCGGTGGTCCTTTCCATGGGCCTCGGCACCTCCGTGTGAGCGCACCGAGCGAAAGTCGAAACAGACCCGGTCCGGGGCGGAAGCGAACGGCTACCGCCCCACCGGACTGACCGGGCGCACATCCGATGCGCCCGGTCGGGGAACGGTCACTTCACCGACACCACACCCAACACCGGGTTCAGCGTCGGGGTCGACGGGTAGAAGACCGCGGACTGCTCCGCGGCGCCGATGCCCGAGTACCGCCCGAACACGTCGCCGGTCGGCAGTTCTGGCTTCGCCACTTGCGCGACGCCACCGCACGACGAACAGGACGGCTTGTGGAACAGCCCGAAGGTTCCGCCTTGCAGCCACGTGTGGCCGCGGTACCAGCCGCCGTGCAGCCACGACGCGTGCCAGAACCCGCACGACGTACAACCGTGCTTGTGGAACAAGTCCCAGTGCGGCAGCCCGATGTGCGGGATGCCGATCCGGGGAATGCTGCTCAGGCGTGGGAGGTTTTGCAGGTTCTGGTTCCACCCGTACATGTTGCCGCTGTCGTTCGGTTGTCCGCCCTGTCCGGGTTGGCCGCGCTGCTCGGGCGGCACCCAATTGCGGTATGGGTCGCCGTAGAAGAACGGGTCGTAACGCAGGTACGCGTCCCACGGGCCATACGGCTTGAACGGGTAGTAGCCGTAGTACGGTCCGTAGTTAAACAGCGGGCCGTGCTGGTGGATGTTCTTGAACAGCCCGAGGCAGAAGTCGCCGCACCCGAAACCGTTGGCCGCGGGCGGGTTCGCCTGGGTTTTGCCCGCTGTGACGAGGAACATGAGGGGCACCGCCATGATGGCGGCAATCGAGAGGCGTCTCATGGCGCGAATCCTTGCGGTGCTGCCCGTTGCGGGCCGAGGCCCGTCCCCGTCCATGCCGCGGGCATCGTCAATCTGCCCCGCGAACGTGCCGCACGCCAGCGAAAGCACCACGAAGGATTGCGCCCAGATTGCGCCGGCCGCGGCACGACCTGAACAACTGGAATGGCTCTCAGAACGGAGCGCGCTTCAGCGAGCGGCGCATCCGATGCGGTCGCGGAGCGCGGAAAGTTCGTCCGAAGTGATCGCGCACGACCCGACGCGCCGGTGCGCCGGGTCGGGGCCGTGACAGTCGCTCCCGCCACTGATGGCGAAGCCGAGGCGTGCGGCCGTCTCGCGGAGCCGCGCCGCGGGCGAACTCCGGCCCCACGGGTACACCGCTTCGAGCGCGTCCAGCCCGAACCCGCGGAGCGTTTCGAGTTGCTCGTCGGTGATGTCCGCCGGCGGGTGCGCGAGCGACGCGACGCCGCCGGCCGCGTGAACCAGAAGAATCGCGTCCTCAATGGGAACGAGTGCTTTGGGCGGCACCTTCCGAACGAGCGGGTTGACGAACCGGTGGAAGGCTTCGGTGCGCGTGCGTGCCGCGCCGCACGCCACGACCAGACCCGCGACGTGCCGCCGGCCGAGGCTGACGGTCGCCTCTTCGACCAGCCGCACGCGATCTTCCGGCACGAACACACCGCGCTCGGGCAGAAGCGCGACGGCTTCGCGGAACCGAGCGCGGCGAGACTCGCACACCCTCGCGAGCGCCGCGTTTAGCTCGACGTGATCGGTACGCACGAAGTAGCCGAGCAGGTGATACTCGCGCCCGGCGAACGCGGTGCTGATCTCCACGCCGGGCACGACTTCGATGGCATCACCACCAGCTTCGCGCGCCTCCGCGACGCCTGCAAGCGTGTCGTGATCGGTGACCGCGACGGCCTTCAGCCCGGCCTGCCGCGCGTGTGCGACGACCTGCGACGCGGTGTACTCGCCGTCGCTGGCGGTGGTGTGGGTGTGCAGGTCCGCCCGCGCCGGGGCGTCGAGTTGTGCGAGCCGCCCGCAGAGGCGCGTGAAGGGGGAACGGCGTGGCATTACGGTTTAACGTTCTTCAGGGACGCGTGCATGTAGTCCGTCAACCACCCAACACGAATTCGCGGCCCGCTGCGAGAATGAGCAACTTGCGGATGAGTTGCGGGTCGGTGAGGCGCTGAGGGCAGAGGCTGAAGTTCGCCATCACCTCTCTGAGGCTGGAGAACCACTCCACTTGATTCAAAGGGATCGGCGGTTGAAAAACGTGCCCCTGTGCGCCCCAAGCCGCGTTCGGCAGATCGTCGTCGCCGCTCGTACCCATCTCATCAACGACAAAGACACTGGCGAGCGAGTACCGCCGCGGGTTATCACCTTCGCCTTGTACGAACCAGATGACATCTCCGAGCCAGTTCTTTGTCTCTTTTTTCGTCCAGACTCCGTATGCGTTATCCGCAGACAGCGAACAGCCCATGCGTTCCGTGTTGTGGTAGGCAATTCGGTGGACCAATGATTGTCCGCGCGGTGCCAACGTCTCAGCCGCATCTGGCACAGGGCTGGGAGGTGTTGTCGGGCCAGCAGGCGGCGTGTCCAATGGCTTGGGAGTGGGCGGCGCAGGGCTGACCTGCGTTTGAACCGTAGGGCGCTCGGCTCCCACCGATTTGGGTGCTTTCCCGATGCGGTCCAGCACGCCGTTCACGAACGCGGGCGAGTCCTCGGAGCCGAACCGCTTCGCGAGTTCAATCGCCTCGTTGATGACCACCTCCAGCGGCGGCTTGCTCAGGTCGAACAGCAGTTCGTAAGCGCCCAACCGAAGCACGTTGCGATCAACGGGCGTCATGCGCGTCAGCCGCCAGTTGGTTGCGGCGGCCTTCAGCGCGTCGTCGATCGCGTCCTTGCGCGCGACGACGCCGTCGAGCAGCGCGAGGCTGTACTTCTCCATCACGGCGTCGGCGAGGAGGCGGTCGCGCACGAACCGCGCGACCGCCTTGCGCGGAACGGGGGTCGGGTTCTGGTCCCACTGAAACAGCAGTTGCAGAACCACTTCGCGGGCGCGGGAACGTCGGGCCATGTGTTCGCATCTCGGAAGGGCGACACTCTCATGCTAGTAGCTTTCCTCCGCGCGCGAAATAGAACGCAACCATCCGCCGGCCTTTCTCTCGTGGCACCGGTCTCCAGACCGGTGAATCGCTTGCACGAAGAACGCGACGGGTGAATGCGCGTCCAAGCTTCACCGGTCTGGAGACCGGTGCCACAAGAGAAATAGAGAGTACCTCCCATGCCGCGTTTCCGTGTCGTCGTTGCGGATTTCCTGGCCGACGCTCTCGCACCCGAGCGCGAGTTGCTAGGCGACATCGCCGAGGTCGTCGCGCTCAACGCGACCTCCGAGGCCGACATGGTCGGCCACATTGAGACCGCGGACGCGGTGATGGTGTACCACAACATCGCGATCACCGCGGCCACCATCTCGCGGTTGCAGAACTGCAAGCTACTCGTGCGCTGCGGGGTCGGGTTTGACAACATCGACCACCGGTTCGCGCGGACGCGCGGCATCCCGGTGGGGAACGTGCCGGACTACGGCACCGAAGAGGTCGCGGACTCCGCCATCGGGCTGATGCTCTCACTGACGCGCGGCATCAACTTCTTCAACAACCGACTCCAGCGCAAAGCGGGCGAGTGGAGCTACATGCAGGGTGCGCCGCTGGTGCGGCTTCGCGGGCGCGTCTTCGGCGTGATCGGCCTCGGGCGCATCGGCACCGCTGCGGCGCTGCGCGCGAAGGCGCTCGGAAT
>CANLGS010000370.1 GCA_947490035.1 Gemmataceae bacterium | reverse complement strand
TTCTCGCACGTCTCGGCCTTGCGGATCACCACGAAGTCGCCGTCGGCGATGTGGCCGTCGATCATCGACGTGCCGCGGACCTTCACCACGAACAGGTCTTCCGCCCCGAACAGGTCGCGCATTTCGAGTCGGTCATCCTGCTCCGTCGTTTCGATGGCTTTACCAGCGGCGACCACGCCGACGAGAGGCAGGCTGAACCCGCCGGACGTGACGCCCGGAATCGTGATTCCGCGCGCCTGCGCCTTGACCGAGTTCTCGCCCTTCTGGATGCGGTTGATGTACCCCTTCGACTGGAGCGCCTTCAGGTGGCACATCACGCCGTTGGGCGACGAAATGCCGAACTCGAAGCAGATGTCGCGGATGGCGGGCGGGAAGCCTTTTTCCTCAATGTGCTTGCGGATGAAGTTGTAAATCGCTTCCTGTCGGTCGGTCAGCGGCACGCGGTCGGACATGGTCATCTCCGGTGGTTTGGGTGAGCGGCGCCTGCGGTCGGCTTGAACTACCTGACCGACACAATCGTTACGCCTGTTCACTTCTGTATGCAAGTATAACTAACACACGTTCACAACGGAAGAGAAAAATTGGGGTTTCGGGGCTTGCGCGATAGCATTTCGCGGAGTAGTAAGGGCTTTCATCATTTGAAGGGTGTCGCTTGGAGCTGCCGACCCCAGTTTGGTTCCCCGACGTGTTCGCCGCGCTGCTTCGCGGGGATGACTTGTCCGCGTCCGCGGTCACGGAAGCCGTGCGCGATCTCGTCGCCGGCCGCGTGGACGACGCCCGCGCCGCGGCATTCCTCACCGCGCTGCGCATGAAGGGCGAAACCGCCGAAGAAGTCGCGGCGGCGGCGCTCGTGCTGCGCGAACAGATGCTCAGGCTCGTGCCCGTGTCCGGGCCGGTACTCGACACCTGCGGCACCGGCGGTGACGACAGCGGCACGTTCAACATCAGCACCGCTGCGGCGCTGGTCGCGTGTGGTGCGGGCGTGCCGGTGGTGAAGCACGGCGGGCGGGCGGTGTCGAGCAAGTCCGGCAGCGCGGACGTGCTGCGCGAACTCGGCGTACCGATCGAAGCCGGCCCGGAGTGGGCGCAAAAGTGCCTCGACCGCACCGGGTTCGCGTTCTGCTTCGCCGCGCACTTCCACCGCGGAATGGCGCACGTCGCGGCCCTTCGCAAGACGCTCGGCGTTCGCACGTTGTTCAACCTCCTCGGCCCGCTCGCCAACCCCGCGAATGCACCGTACCAACTTTTGGGCGTGGGCAAAGCTGAGTTGTTGGACCCGCTCGCGGCGGCGCTCGCGCACCTGGGCGTGCGGCAGGCGGTGTTGGTGTGCAGCCGCGACGGGCTGGACGAAGTGAGTCTCGCGGCCCCGACGATGGTGCGCGTCGTTCGCGGCAACGAGTACGAAACCCGCGAGTGGAACCCCAGCGAGTTCGGCCTGGCTTCCGTGTCACCGTCCGCGATTCGCGCGGCGGATTCGGTGGAGAGCGCGGCGATCATTCGCGGCGTGCTGAACGGCGACGACGGCCCGGCCCGGCGGATTGTAGTGGCGAACGCGGCGGCGGCGCTGTGGGCCGCGGAAGCGGTGCCGACGCTTCGCGACGGCGTGGAGCGCGCCGAAGCCGCGCTGAAGGCGGGCAAGCCGCGCGCGGTTTTGGAGGCGCTGACGGCGACGTAATTGTTTTCACCCTTCAGGGTGACGTTCCTCAGCCGTGGGCATCGCCCTCGTTGTTCTAGTCAATCGAACACCCCTGGTACGCAGGGCGGTTCCGTGTTTCACATCGGATGTTGTGGTTGTGGATTCACCCGGAACCGCCCGCCCCAGTGCGGAGCCGAAAGCTACTTATCCTTGTCTTTCTTCTCTTCCTTGATCTCGATCACCTTGCCCTTGGCGAGCGTGGCCTTGAGGAGCTCGACCTCCTTCAGCGCGTCTTCCTTCTTCTCGTGCCCGACGAAGCCGCCGGCGATCGACTTACCCTCCGTGTTCTTGACGCGGTACCGCCAGCCGTCTTTCGCCTTGAACACTTCGACGGTGCCGACCTCTTCGGCCTTCTTGTCCTTTTCCTTCTGAAACGCCGGGGCGCTAGACAGCCCGCCGCCGGCCGCGACCAGCGCGGCGATGGCGGCGAACAGCACGAACGAACGGAACGCGGTACGCATGGCAGAACCCGTGGTGAGAAGCGCGCCGCGGCGCGTCCGCGGCGCGGGGGAGATTATCGCACGCGTGCCGAGGGCAAACAAGGACGCGAATAGTCACACCGGCAGAAGATCGCCCACCAGAACGGCAAAGCCCGGAATGACCGGAAGTGCGGTCAACGTGTCCGCGGCCGCGAAGACGACCGGCGGCTGGTTCGCCTGGTACGCGGTGACGGTCCGCGCGTCCGGGTCGGCGACCCACACGAGAACCACGCCCGCCGACAGGTAGTCGCGTACCTTCTCATCGACTTCCGGCTGCGTGTCGTTCTTGCTCCGCACTTCGACGACCAACTCTGGGATCGTAGTCAGGTAGCCTTCTGGGGATGTTCGCGGCGGGAGTTGCGCAGTCGTCAAGAACGCCGCGTCTGGGCCGCGCAGGTGATCTGGGTAGCGGCGGAGCATGACCCCGCCTTCGCCCCGCACCCGCCCGTAGCCGCGTTGCTGACCGTAGATGAACAGGTGGGACACGAAGAGTGCTTGCCGCTCGCTGTGGCTGTCTGCGGGCAACGACATGACGATCAACCTCCCATCGTGGAGTTCGTACTTCACGGGGCCGGACGGCAGACGGTCCGGCAACGCGGCAACGTCGGCAGCGGTCAGCAGCCGAACACCGCTGTGAACCGGAGTCGGCGGGGGAAGGGTTGCGGTACTCATGCTCTGATTCTACACCACGGGGCGCTTCGTGTGCCAGTCGGTTGCGGCTTCGTACATGCGCGCGACGCGGAGCAGCTTCTCCTCCGCGAACGGGGTGCCCAGGAGTTGCAGCCCGATCGGAAGGCCGGTCTTCGTGAAGCCGCACGGGATGCTCAGACCGGGAATGCCCGCGAGGTTGCACGACACCGTGTACACGTCCGACAGGTACAGCGCGAGCGGGTCGTCGGACTTCTCGCCGGCCTTGAACGCGGCCGTTGGCGTCGTCGGTCCCATCACCACGTCGCACGTCGCGAACGTGTCGTCGAAGTCTTTCTTCACCAGCCTGCGCACCTTCAGCGCCTTGAGGTAATAGGCGTCCTTGTAGCCGCTCGAAAGCACGTAGGTGCCGAGGATGATGCGGCGTTGCACTTCGGGGCCGAAGCCCTCGCCGCGTGACTTCGAGTAGGTGGCGATCAGGTCGCCCTTCGTCGCGGTGCGGTGGCCGTAGTGCATCCCGTCGAACCGCGCCAGGTTGCTCGACGCCTCCGCCGGCGCGACGATGTAGTACACCGCGAGCGCGTACGGGCTGTGCGGCAGCGACACGTCCACCAGCGTCGCCCCGAGCTTCTCGTACTCCTTCAGCGCAGCCCGCACAGAGGCTTCCACTTCCGCGTCCAACCCCTGCCCGAAGAACTCCTTCGGCACGCCGATGCGCAGCCCCTTCACCGGGTCGTTGACGGTGCGCGTGTACGCCGGCACCGATTCGTTCACGCTCGTACTGTCGCGCTTGTCGTGACCCGCGATGGCTTCCATCATCAGCGCGCAATCGGTCACGTCGTGCGCGAACGGCCCGACTTGATCCAAGGAACTCGCGAACGCGATTAGCCCGTAGCGCGACACGCGGCCGTAAGTGGGCTTCATGCCGACGATGCCGCACAGCGCCGCCGGCTGCCGGATCGAGCCGCCGGTGTCGGTGCCGAGCGATAGCGGTGCCTGGCACCCGGCCACGGCCGCGGCGCTACCGCCGGATGAACCGCCGGGAACGCGGGTCGTGTCCCACGGGTTGCGCGTCGTGTGGTACGCGCTGTTCTCGGTGGACGACCCCATCGCGAACTCGTCCATGTTCGTCTTGCCGAAGATGATCGCGCCTTCGGTCTTCAGCCGCTCGACCGCGTGCGCGTCGTAAGGCGGAACGAAGTTCTCCAGCATCTTGCTCGAACACGTCGTGCGGATTCCCTTCGTGCAGAGCACGTCCTTCACCGCGACCGGCACGCCCGCGAGCTTGCCCAGCGGTTCGCCCTTTGCACGCGCGGCGTCGATGGCCTTCGCGCGGGTGCGCACCGCGTCGGCGTCGGGTGCGAGCATGAACGATTTCAGCTTCGGCTCGCGCGCGGCGCTGGCCGCGAGGAACGCGTCCGCGATCTCAAGCGCGCTCGCCTTGCCTTCGGCCTGGAGCGCGAGCAGTTCGGTCGCGGTCTTCTCGATGAGAGACATGGGTGTTCTTTCAGTAGGTGCCGCGAGCCGAGCGGCACGGGCTGACCCGCGTGTGAACGATGCGGGCGCTCTCAAGCTATTCGAGTTGCGAAGCCGTGCCGCTCGGCTCGCGGCACCTACTCAGTGCGAGACGGGTTCGTCGGTGTCGAACACGGCCGGCACGCCGAAGTAGTCGCCGACCCTGCTCGGCGCGTTCTGGAGCGCGGCGTCCACCGGCAGAGAGGGCGTGGGTTCGTCGGGCCGGAACACGTTCCGCACCGGCAGCGGGTGCGCGAGCGGTTCCACGCCGTCGGTGTCCAGTTGGTTCAGTTGGTCGATGTAGTCGAGGATCGCGGAGAGTTGAACTTGCATCCGCGCGAGGTCGGCTTCGGGCATGTCGAGCCGCGCCAGCTTCGCGACCTTGCGCACGTCGTCGAGGGAAAGGGACATGAGGTTGCCCGGTGAGCGTTGAGGTCGGGTGATTATAGGTGAACCGCGACCGTAAGGGAGCGGGTGGAGGTTGAACTCGCCACCCGCTCCCTTACGGTCGCGGTTCACCTACAGCGCGCTCACCCGCACTTCGCCACTTCGGCGCGGCTCTCACGCACCAGCGCCACCAGCGCGTCCACGCTCAGCCCGATGTCGGCCAGCAGTTCGCCGCGCTCGCCGTGCTCGACGAACTTGTCGGGGATGCCGCGACGCACCACGTTTCGCGTGTCGAGACCGGCGCCGTTCGCGGCTTCCAGAACCGCGGAGCCGAAGCCGCCTTCGAGCGTGCCTTCTTCGACGGTCACTACCAACGGAAGAGTCTCGATCGCGCGGAACATCGTCTCCTTATCGAGCGGCTTCACAAAGCGCGCGTTGATGACGCCCATGTGAATGCCCTCAGCGCGGAGCTTGTTCGCGGCGGCCGTGCAGTTCGACAGCAGCGTGCCGAAC
>CANLGS010000369.1 GCA_947490035.1 Gemmataceae bacterium | reverse complement strand
CCCGCGATGCGTTGCAAATCCGCCCGCTTGCCCTCATACGTCTCGTCGAACGCCAGCACGGTCGCGTCCGGTGTTGCGCCTTCGGCGGCGCAGGCCATCGCGTACACCGCGGGCCACCAGTTCTCGTGCTGCGTTAGCCCCTGCTCCTTCACGGTCGCCCAGTTGCTTAACACCTTCGACCACGCGGCATCGCCGTAGTCGAGCGCTTCCTTCAAGCTGCCGAACTGCGGCACGTACCAAAGGCGGCCGATCTGCGAATGAAGCACCTCGTCGGCCCAGTCGAAGTCTTGCAGCGTCGCGATGAGCGGCAGTTCGGTCGCCTTGCCGGTCTCGAACTCGTAGCGCTTGCCGGTGCGCGGCATCAGCCCTTGTTCGATGAAGTACAGCACGCCGTGCCGTTCCATCGGGGTGCATTCGGTGTTGAGCCGGAAAGACCAGTTCAGCGTGATTTTAACCCGGGTCCAATCGACGCCGAGCGCGACGAACCCGACTTCGCCCATCATCGCGTGCCGCGCTTCGTCCCACAGTTGGCGGGTCATGTCGCGGTAGTAGCCCCATGGCTTGCCGGGCGTCTGCGTGATGATCGACGCCATCATTTCGGGCACGTCGATTTCGCGGAGGCGCTTGTAGAGCATCATGAGCGCCTTAGCGCGGGCCGGGTACGCCGGGTTGTACAGGAAGCTCTCCGCGTTCACGCCCTGGTTCCACGGGTCGGAGAACCGCTCGTCGCGCTGAGGGATGGGGTCGTAGACGTAGGGCGTTGTTGAATACATCCGCGGCACTGCTTCGCCGTTGCGAGCCGGTGCCATTGGAGAGCCATTAATCATCCCAGACACGATGACCAGATGATCGAGAACAGTGGCGAACCACTCGTGCATGTTCGAGGGCGAGCCGAGCGCCGCGACGCACGAACCCCAGAATTGTTGCATCTCGTGGAGTTCGAGAAGCGCGAATCGCAGCACGCGACGCGACGGCGCGTCGGTCAGCGGGTGCGTGTCGGCCTGATACTTCTCGATGTCGATGAACAGTGCGCCCATTGCATGCATCGACAGGCTGGCGATGAGGTGCTGGGTCGTCGGGGCGTTCAGAATCTCGTCGAAGTACGCTTCCAGTGCCGGGTGCGGCACCTCGTCTAATCCTAACGGCGGTTCGCGCATTTCGCCGATGCGCGTGCGCAGCGCGGTGACGTGTTCGGCGCACAAATACGCGTGGTGCGCGAAGCCGGTCTTCAGTTCGTAGATCGGTTCCGCGGTGATGCGGGCGGTTAAAAGCTGGTGCAGCCGCTTGAAACAGTAGTGGAACCGCTTCAGGCGCCGAACGCACTCTTCGACGCTCAGACCGGGTCGCGCGGCCTCTTCGACCGTGCAAAGCCCGGCGAGCGGCGGCAGCCCTTTGTACGACGTGTACCCGGCCAGAGGCGTCGGCATGGTCGCTCCTTATCTTGGCGAGCGGGGGGCGTAAGCCCCCTGATTGTTTCCCCTTCGTTCACGCGCTGCGGAGTATCAGGGGGCTTACGCCCCCCGCTCGCCTTCGCACTACTTCGCCGCCTTGCGCGGCTTGCCGACGTGCGTGGCGGCGCCGTAAGCGAGTTCGGCGCTCTCCATCACGGTTTCGCTCAGCGTCGGGTGCGGGTGGATGCTCTCCAACACGTCGCGCGCCACCGCGCCCATTTCGATTGCCAGCACGCCCTCCGCGATCATCTCCCCAGCACCAGCGCCCACGATGCCCACACCCAAGACGCGCTTCGTTTCGGGATCGACGAGCATCTTCGTGCGGCCCTCGGTGCGCGCGATGCTCACGGCCCGACCGCTCGCGGCCCACGGGAAGTTCAGCGCTTCGTAGGGGATCTTCTTCTCGTCGGCTTCCTTCTGCGTGATGCCGGCCCACGCGATTTCCGGGTCGGTGAAGATCACGGCCGGAATCGCTCGCGGGTTCCACTCTGCCGGTTCGCCACGGATCACTTCCACCGCGACGCGCGCCTCCGCAGTGGCCTTGTGCGCGAGGCCGGGTTCTTCGCCCACGTCGCCGATTGCGAAGATGTTCGGCACGTTCGTGCGGCGATGCTTGTCGATGGGGATGAAGCCCTTCTCGCTCACGGTGACGCCGGCCTTGTCGAGACCGAGACCCGCGGAGTTGGGGCGGCGCCCGACCGAGATCAGGACGCGGTCGAACGTCAGCGAAGCCGGCGCGCCCGCGCCTTCGAGCTTTACGACGATGCCGTCTTTCGTGGCTTCGAGGCCCATCACTTTCGTTGAAGTGTAGATCGCCTCGAACTCGGTCTTCAGCTTGCGTTCGAGCGGGTCCACGAGGTCTTTGTCGGCCATGAAGAGAATGCGGTCGAGCGCCTCCACCACCGTGACCTTGCTGCCGAGCGCCGCGTACACGCTGCCGATTTCCAGACCGATGTAGCCGCCGCCGATCACGAGAAAATTCTTCGGCACATCGGGCAGCAGCAGCGCGCCGGTGCTGTCCATCACGCGGTCGTCGTTGATCTGCCACGGCTTCGGCACCACCGGCAACGAACCGGTCGCGATGATGCAGTTTTGAAACTTGATCGTCTGCGGTTGATCGCCGGTCACTTCCACCGTGTTCGGTGACGTGAACACCGCGCGGCCCTTCACCACATCGACGCCGCGACCCTTCGTGAGTTGCCCGATGCCACCGGTGAGCTTGCCGACCACCTTCACCTGCACGAAGTCGCGGAGTTTGGCGAGGTCGAGTTTCGGCTCGCCGAACGTGACGCCGTAGTTCGCCATCTCGTGCGCTTCGCGGATGATCTTCGCGGTGTGCAGCAGCGCCTTCGACGGGATGCACCCGCGGTTGAGGCACACGCCGCCAAGCTTCGCGCCTTCATCCACCATCGTGACCTTGATGCCGTGATCCGCGGCGTGCAGCGCGGCCGGGTATCCGCCGGGGCCGCCGCCGATAACCAGGAGTTGCGTGTCGCGAACGTCAGGCATGAGTGTCTCCGCGAATGCGAGTACCAATGCAAACAGGGGGCTGACGCCCCCCGCTCGCCTTACGGGAATTGTATACGCGGCGCGCCTACGGGCCGACGCCGGTGTCCGTGTCCACGGGCAGTTTTACCGGCTCGACCTTCTCGTAGTACACGACCTTGATGCCGACCGTCTCGGTCTTCGCGGGCAGCGTGAACGTCGCGGTCTGGCCGATCTTTCCGCCGGCCGTGTTCAGGTTGATCGCGCCGCCGGCGGTCAGCGCCTTGCCCTCGGCATCGGTGAACGCGACCGACTTCACCGACCCGGATTCGGCCTTCAGCGTCACGGTCATCTTGTCCTTCGCGGTGACGACCTCGAACGCCGCCGGGCCGACCGCGACCTTCTCCTTGTCCTTGATGGCGAACTTCTCGGCGGTCGCCGTTTTCTCGCCGGTGCCGCACAGGAGGACGAGTTCGCCCTTCACGCGCACCCGCGTCGCGCCGGCGGCGGGCGCCTTCGACCCGAGGACGTACAGCCGCGCCTGCTCCTTCGACTTGTCGGAGGCGAACGCGTTGCCGGGGAGCGGGCTTTTCGCGCCGAGGTCGGTGCCCTTGTCGTCGGTGAGCGCGAGTTTGGTCGCGGCCGTGTCGATTGTCACGATGTGCTTCCCTGGCACTTGAACGAACAGGTACGCGCCGGTGTACGCCGGGCTGACGATCTCCTTCGGCGCGTCCTTCGGCGGGTTGTTGACGTTCAGGGCGTAGGCGCGCACGCTCGGGTCGGCCGCGGTCGCGCCGCCGGCCGCGGCGAAGAGGAGGAAGGCGAGAAGGGTTCGCATGGGGCGCTCGGGAGGTTGGTTCTTCGGATGGAACGGGGCGGGCGTCAGACGCAATCGTGTTGAAGGGTGACCATGTTTTGCCCTCTCCCGCAAGGGGAGAGGGCAAAACCCGGTACGGTTGCGCTTCAACGCGACTTGGTATCAGTTGTTGTACTTCTTCTTACCCTTGTTGAAGTTCGGCAGCCCGTCCTTCTTGCGCGGGTTGCCGTCGCGGTCGAGGTCGGAGCCGCGCTTCTCGCCCTCGCCGTCGGCCAACCCGTAAGGCGTCTTGTCCTCGTCTTCGTCGTCCGCTCGCGAGGTGACGTACCCGCGCGACGGCAGCGGCGGCAGCGCGACGCGTTCCATCTCCGGCTCGACGACCGGCTCGACGCCGATACTCGGGTCGGGCGGCAGCGGCGGGATGATGACCTCGAACACCGGCTCGGGCGCGGTGAGGATCGCGGCGCACGCCGGGCACTTCGCGCGCTTGCCGGTGTGCGCGTCGGGCACACGAAGCGTCTTCCCGCAGGTGCAGTCGAAGGTAATGGGCATAGAGAACCTCGAAGTGTTTTGGTGTAGCCGCGACCCTTCGGGTCGCGGCTACACCAAAACGCCAGACACTACTTCTTCTTCGCGCCGGTCAGTTCGTCGGCGAGGTCGTTGGCGTCGTACACCTTGCGCAACGCCTCGACGATCGCGCGACTGTCCACCGACACCGCACGCGACACCTCCTGCTCGAAGATGAAGTCCAGCACCAGCGACTGGATGTTGCCGTCGAAGATCAGCCCGACCACTTCGGCGTTGCGGTTGATGACCGGCGAGCCGCTGTTGCCGCCGATGATGTCGGCCGTGCAGACGAAGTTGTAGGGCGTGCTCATGTCGAGTTTGCCCTTCTTGTCCACCCACCGCTTAGGCAGCTCGAACGCGCCCTTGTTGCCCTGCTCGGCGGACCGCTTGTAGAGGCCGTCGAAGGTGGTGAACGCGGGCACGGATTTGCCGTCCTCCTTGTAGCCCTTCACGGTGCCGTAGGCGAGGCGCAGGGTGAAGGTCGCGTCCGGGTACACCTTGTCGCCGTCCATCGCGAACTTCGCCTTCGCGAGCGCCGAGTGCGCCTGCCGCTTCGGCTCGTCCACCTCGTTCTCGAACCGCTTGCGGAGGGCGCGCGATGGGCCATCGACAAGGCGCGCGACTTCGATCATGGGGTCTTTGAGCGCCGCGAGGTCGTAGGGCTTGCCGGCTTTCGCCGCGGCTTCGATGTCCTTGAAGATGGCTTCGCGCACCTTCGGGTCGCGCACCTTCGTGCCGCTGACGAGTTCGTAGGCGCGCTCGCGCGGCGACTTGCCGTTGAGTACCTTCTTGACGAGGTCCGAATCCGGCCCGAGCGTGACCGCGAGGAACTGCAAGGCGTCGCTGAGCTTGAGGATTTCGAGGTCTTCAAAGATCGGCTCGTCGGAGAACAGTCCGAACTTGAGCGACGGGAGGCGGG
>CANLGS010000368.1 GCA_947490035.1 Gemmataceae bacterium | reverse complement strand
CCGACCATCCTGCACAACGGCAAGTTCGAGAAGACCAAGGGCTACTGCACCGACGTGTTCTTCGGCCAGGCCGCGAAGTGGATCGAGTCCGTGAAGGGGAAGGGCAAGCCGTTCTACTGTCACATCTCCACGAACGCGCCGCACGCCCCGCTCGACGTGCGCCCCGAAGACGAGGCCCGCTACAAGGACAAGGTGAAGCAGCCCAACATCGCGAAGTTCTTCGGCATGATCGCGAACATCGACGACAACGTCGGCCGCCTGCTCGACCAGTTGAAGGAGTGGGGGTTGGAGAAGGACACGCTCGTGATCTTCATGAACGACAACGGCGGGACCGCGGGCGTGCCGATCTTCAACGCGGGGATGCGGGGGCAGAAGGTGACGCCCTGGCTCGGCGGCACGCGGGCGTCGTCGTTCTGGCGCTGGCCGGGCACGCTCAAGCCCGCCGACTGCGACCGGCTCGCGGCGCACGTCGATTTCTTCCCGACGCTCGCCGAACTCGCCGGCGCGAAACTGACCGACGAGGTCAAGAAGCAGGTCGAGGGCGGCAGTCTGGTTCCGCTGCTCCAGAACCCGAAGGCCGAGCGGGCCGAGCGCACGCTGTTCACCCACGTCGGGCGGTGGCCGAAGGGCGCGAAGGTGGACGACCACAAGTACGCCGGGTGCAGCGTTCGCGTGCCGCGCTGGCACCTCGTCTCGGTGGGCAAGGCGAAGCAGAAGTGGGAGTTGTTCGACGTGATCGCCGATCCCGGCGAGAAGACTGACATCGCTGAGAAGCACCCGGACGTGGTGAAGAGGCTCGACGCCGAGTACGACGTGTGGTGGGCGTCGCTGCCGCCGTACCTCGTGAACGAGGACGCCGTGCAGCCGAAGGAGAACCCGTTCAAGGAGCTCTACTGGAAGCAGTTCGGTAAGCCGAAAAAGGAGTGATAGCAAGTCGCGTTGAAGCGTCACCGTGCCGGGTCTTGCCCCTCTCCCCTTGCGGGAGAGGGTGGCCGCGCTTCGCGGACGGGTGAGGGGTGAGCGATGCCGGTGGTTACGCGAAGCCGTAATTCCTGTTCAGCTTTACCCCTCACCCGGCTCGAAGACTCGCCACCCTCTCCCGCAAGGGGAGAGGGGCGGAACATGGTCACCCTTCAACGCGAGCCGGTGTCACTTCTTCTTCTTGGGCGGCACGAGCAGGTTGCCGAACGCCTCCTTCGGCGTCTCGTCGGGCACCTTCAAGTCCTTCCGCAGTTTGTCCAACTCCGCCCGCAGTTCCTTCACGGTGTCCGCGTAGGTCGGGTCCGCGTAGAAGCTCTTCGTCTCGTTCGGGTCTTTCTGCCGGTCGTAGAGTTCCCAGTAGTCAGGGTCGGCCTTGCCCTCCAACTTGGGAACGTAGAACCTCGCGAGTTTGTACCGGTCGGTAACGACACCGTAGTGCGGGATGACGCGGTGCGGGGCGGGGTACTCGTAGTACTCGTAGTAGAAGCTCTTGCGCCAGTCCTTCGGCGTCTCGCCCTTGAGCAGCGGCACGATGCTCGCGCCCTGCATCTCCTTATCGGCGGGCACGCCGGCCGCGTCGAGGAACGTCTGGGCGAGATCGACCGTGCTCGTGAGGCTCGCGTTCACGAGGCCCGGCTTGCCGACTGCCGGCCAGCGCGCGACCATCGGCGTGCGCAGCGACTCCTCGAAGATCCACCGCTTGTCGAACCAGCCGTGTTCGCCCAGGTAGAAGCCCTGGTCGGAGCAGTAGACCACCAGCGTGTTCTTCGCAAGCCCCTCGTCTTCGAGGGTCTTCAGCATCTTGCCGACGGCCTCGTCCACGGCCTTGACGCACCCGAGGTAGTCGTGCAAGTAGCGGTTATACCGCCACCGCACCAACTCCTTCCCTTCGAGTTTGGCTTCGCGGAACGCCTTGTTGCGCGGCTCGTAGTACGCGTTCCACTCCTTCAGTTGCTCCTCGTTGATGCCGGGCGGCGGGACCAGTTTCGCGTCCAGTTGCGTGAACGTCTTCTCGATGGTCATCTCCTGATCCTTGACCGCCGGCCCGCGATTGGCGTAGTCGTCGAACAGCGTCGGCGGCTCCGCGTACTTGCGATCCTTGTCGTGACCCAGGTGGCGCAGCGCCGGCGACCATTCGCGGTGCGGCGCCTTGTGCTGCGCCATCAGCAGGAACGGCTTCGTCTTGTCGCGGTTCTTGATCCAGTCGGTGCTGAAGTCGGAGATCAGGTCGGTGACGTAGCCGAGGTGCTGAACCTGTTTGCCGTCCTTGTTCATCGGCGGGTTGTAGTACCGCCCCTGACCGGGGAGGATGTGCCAGTGGTCGAACCCGGTCGGCTCGGAGCCGAGGTGCCACTTGCCGATGATCGCCGTCTGGTAACCGGCCTTTTGCAGCAACTTCGGGAACGTCAACTGCGCGCCGTCGAACCGGCTGTTGGTGTTGTTATAGAACCCGTTGCGGTGCGAATACTTGCCGGTAAGGACGGTGGCCCGGCTCGGCCCGCAGATGGAGTTCGGCACCAGCGTCCGGTCGAACCGCACGCCTTCCTTCGCGATGCGGTCGATGTTGGGCGTCTCGATCAGCTTGCGCGGGTCGCCGTAGGCGCTGATCGCCTGATACGCGTGGTCGTCCGTAAAGATCAGGACGATGTTCGGCTTGTCGGCCGCGAACACAGGCCCGGCGAGCAGCGCCAGCACAACAGCGGAGAGGAAATGGCGGAACACGTTACTTCCTTTCGGGAGAGTGAAGGTCTGATTCCCAAGCTCGGTCACGAGCCGGTTCACCGATTCAGTACCACTTGTCCTTATCCACGACGTTGCTCAACGGCTCGCCGCGCACGAAGCGACCGACGTTGTCGAGGAGCGCGTCCAGGTGCCGTCCGGCAATGCGGGGCGAGTAGCCGGCTACATGTGGAGTGAGAATCACCCGCCCCGGCATCCGCCACAGCGCGTGATCGGGCGGCAGCGGTTCGGTCTCGAACACGTCCAGCGCCGCCCCCGCGATCTCGCCCGCCTCCAGTGCCGCGACGAGGTCGTCCAGCACGACAATCGCCCCGCGGCCGATGTTGACGAGGTACGCGTCGCGCTTCATCTGCTGGAATTGTGGCCGGCGGAACATCGCCGCCGACTGCGGCGTGTGCGGCGCCGCGATCACGACGTAGTCGCTCTGCCCCAGCAGTTGCGGCAACTCCTCCACCGGCCAGAGCGCCGCGACTTCCGGGGGTCGGTCCGTCGGCCGCGGGTCGATGGCGACGACGCGCATCCCGAACGCGGCGGCCCGCCGCGCGACCTCGCGGCCGATCGCGCCGAGGCCGACGACGCCCAGCGTCGCGTCGGCGAGGTGGCGGTGGGCGCGGTCGATGTCGTTCACCACCCCCGGCCCCGACGCGAAGGCGACCCGCGCGGCCTCCCCGCCGACCGGCGCCCACCGCCCGGCCGCGGCTTGCAGGACGTAGACGTGCAGGTTGCGGGCGAAGCAGAGGACGTAACCCATCACCTGATCGGCGATGACATCGGAGAACAGGCCGCGCATGTTGGTCAGCACGCACGGGTGCGAAACGAGTTCGGGGAACAGGTAGTGTTCGAGGCTGGCCGTCGGCGCCTGCACCCAGCGCAGCCGCGGCGCGGCCGCGAGCAGCCGCGGGGTGATCTTGCCGAAGAACGCGTCGGCGCCGGGCATGTGGCTGAGGGCGTGCGCCTCGTCGTCGGCGTTCACCACCGCCATCGGGCCGGCGACGGCCGCGATCCGGTCGAGGCGTTCAGGTTCGATCGGCGGGTGAATGACGAGCTTCATCAGTTGGTCCACGGTGACACATCCCTGCGCGGCACCCCTGAGTGTGATCACGTGTCGAACAAGCCGTCTACCCCTTGATACCGAGCATCCGGTCGAGCGAGTCGGCGGTCTGGTAGATCAGCGCTTCAGGGAAGTGCGCGTACGGGTGGAAGTACTCGAAGGTGAGGTAGCCCTTGTAGCCGGTCGTGTCGAAGGCTTCCAGTACCGCGGGCCAGTTGGTCGTGCCGTCGAGCAGCGGCCGAAACGCCTCCAGCGACACGTCCGTGCCCTTCTTCGTGAACTCCTTCAGGTGGACGTTCTTGGTCCGCGCGCCGAGTTGCGTGATCCAGTGTTCGGGGAACTGGTACATCATGATGTTGCCGGTGTCGAAGTGGACCCGGACGCGGTCGCTCTTGAACGAGTCCACGAAGTCGTTCATCTCGCCGGGCGTCATCAGGTAACCGTTGAAGAAGATGTTCTCGATGTTCAAGAACACCTTCAGCTTCTCGGCGGCCGGGATAAGCTTGCGAATCGCTTCCTTCGCCCGCTTGTCGCACACGTCGTTGGGCACCGGTTCGTGATCGGTGCGCCAGGGAATGTGAACCGCGCCCGGCACCACCAGCACGTTCTCGGTGCCCAGTTCCGCGGCGCACTCCGCGATCTTGCCGGCTAGTTCCAACCCGCGGGCGCGCTTCGCCGGGTCGTTGCTCGACAGCGGGTACGGCCAGAACAGGAACGAACACATGCCGCTAATGGCGATGCCGATCTTCTCCGCCGTGCGCCGGATTTGTGCGAACTCCTTCGGCCCGCTCTTGGGCGAGAGGTCGCTGTCGAGGTCGTAGTTGAGTTCGATGCCGTCGAACCCCGCGTCCTTCGCGAGCCGCAGACATTGCTCCAGTGACATTTTCTCCGGGTACGGGAACGCCCACAGGTTGATCGACTTCTTGAACGCGTACTTCTTGCGCGGCTTGTCGGGCGCCTTCGGCTGTGCGGCGCCCGCGGTGGCGCCGAGCATCGCGGCGGAAGAGGCGAGGAGTTCGCGGCGGTCGGGGTACGGGCCTGACATGGGAACCTCCGGGAAGGAGAGAAGGTTCCGCCATCATCCGTGCTGTCGGTGAGAGTGCAAGTGGTAGCGGTCGGCTATTTCGCCGGGAGCGTTCGCATCAGCCCGAGCGCGGCCCACGACCCGTCGGGCTGCTGCAACGCGAGCAGATACTTCGACGCGCGCCGCACGGCGGTGTCGTTCGCGCTGACGCCCAGCACGCCGAAGCGCGTACAGGCACTCGCCGGTCGTGTGCGGGTAACTGCCGCAGCGCGCTGTAGATCGCGGGCTACCGGGCGGGGAGGGACTCTGGCGGGAGCCTCTATTACACACCGCGACGCGCCCCGACGCCACCGGTTTCCGCTCACGGCGTGATGACGCCGACCGGCACCGCGACCGCGTCGCGCGGGACGTGCTTCCCGCCGCGCGCGATCGCGGCTAGCGAGAGGTTCACGAGCAACTGCTCCT
>CANLGS010000367.1 GCA_947490035.1 Gemmataceae bacterium | reverse complement strand
TCGGCGGCGTTGGACGTGGTGCCGATGGTGTCGAAGTCGCACTGCCAGAACTCGCGGTAACGGCCCTGTCCGGGGCGCTCGCCGCGCCACACCGGACCCATCGCGTACCGCTTGAACGGCGTGCCCAGGTCGTTGATGTACTGCGCGCTGAACCGCGCGAACGGCACCGTCAGGTCGAACCGCAGGCCCATCTCGGCCTTGTCGCCGCGGGCGCTCAGCACGCGGTACACGAGCTTGTCGGACTCGTCGCCGCCCTTGCCGAGCAGCACTTCAAGCGACTCGCACGCGGGCGTGTCGATGGGCGTGAAGCCGTAAGAGCGGTACACGTCGCGGGCGCGGCGCAGCACCTCCTCGCGCGCGAGCATGACCGACGGCAGGTAGTCGCGGAACCCGGACAGGGTGCGCGGGGTGATGAGCGTGGACATCGTTCTTTCTCTTTACCCCGAAGGGGTTGTACTCGTCAGCCCAGGGTCAGCCCGCGCTTCGCGGGCGCCACCCTGGGAACCACCGGCGGGCGTCACCCGCGGGCCACGGCGTACCGGGCGCCCGCCACGTTCCCAGGGTGCGCTCGCAAAGCCTCGCGACCCTGGGCTATTGAATGCAACCCCTTCGGGGTAAAAACCAATGCGCTGCCACGTCACGATGTGTTCCGCTTGCGGGCGCTGACGCGCTTCAGGAACTGGCGCTCCTCGTCGGTCAGCGACGCCTGACCAGTCCGGCCGATCTTCTCCAGCAACTGGTCCATGCGCTCGTCGTCCTGCTGCTTCTGTTCGGCTTCGGCCGCGGCTTTGCGCGCCTTGCGGGCCTCGCGCCACCGCGTGATCGCGCCCGGGCGCTTGGGCCGCGGGGCCGGCTCGTCGTCCTTCTCCAGACTCGTGTAGCCCGCCGAGAAGTCGTAGCCGAACGGCCCCTCCTCCATCTCCAACTGCATCAGCTTCATCGACGCCGAGTACAGCATGAACAGGGCCAGGCCCATGAACAGCGCCTCGTTCGCCGCGATGGACAGGATCAGGAACACGATGGCGAACGCGAACCCGGTGTACGCGGCAACGACAACGCCACGCCGGTGGTCGGTTCGCGCCCAAACCAGCGATTGCAATAACTGCCCGCCGTCGAGCGGGTACGCCGGCAGCATGTTGAACAGGAACAACAGCCAGTTCAGCCAGAAGATGCGGTACGCCCACACCAGCCACCCCGGCAGCACGGCCCGCTCGTAGCCCATCGCCGCGGTCGCCTTGTCGTACTCGGCGGTGTCCGTCGCCTTTGGGAACCGCGTGCTCGTCTGCTTCTCGTACTCGCCCCGCTTCTTCTGGAATTCCTCGAACGTCGGCTCCTCGCTACTGTTGGGCTTGTACAGCTTCGCGCTGTAGACGCTGGTGAAGGTGCGGCCGTCGCGGAAGCTGGTCATCTGCGTGGCGTGCGGGTCGGCCGTCGGGTTGAGACTCGGGGCGAACCCGGCGGCGATCATCGCGCCGCCACACACGAGGCAGATGAGCACGTTCACCGCGGGTCCGGCCGCGACCGTAATGAACAGCGCCTTCCACCGGTGCGGAATCTCGGTGAACGCCAGACCGCCGAGCGGCCAGATCAGAATCTCTCGCGCGTCGCCGCCCGCGTACCGCGCCCCGAAGCAGTGCCCGAACTCGTGCAGCAGCACGCTCGCGAACAGCACCACCACGGTGAGCAGGAACACGTCCAGCCACCACACGTTCTGGTACTGCGACAGCGAGATTTGCCGGAAGAACAGCCCGATGGTGATGACGAAGAAGAAGATGTGGACGCGGACCTGAATGCCGAACAGCCGGAACACCGGGATCGACCAGCTCATCGGATCGCGCATCGGTCGCACTCACTCACACGCCGCGAACGGGTTGTCGGCGGACAACTGATAATCTACCATCGCGGAGGTGATGTCGCAATTCCGGCGTGACACGCCGCGCCGAACACCCGCTCCCTGACGGATGCGGGTGTTCGTAAGGAGGTTCCCATGTCAGTCGAAACCGTTCACGTCGGGCGGCGGATTCGCGTCGAGGTCAACACCCTGACCACGGCCGACGGCCGCACGATCCGCCGCGACGCGATCCGCCACCCCGGTGCCGTCGTCATCCTGCCGGTGCTGGATGCGGAGCGCGTCGTGCTGTTGCGGAACTTCCGGTTCGTGATCGGCGAGACGCTGTGGGAGGTGCCCGCCGGGACCGTGGAGCCGAACGAACCGCTGGAAGCGTGCGCGAAGCGGGAGTTGCTCGAAGAGACCGGCTACACGGCCGCGAAGTGGCACAGCCTCGGCTTTCTCTACGCCTCGCCGGGTGTGCTGGACGAGAAGTTGCACCTGTTCGTCGCGGAGGAACTGACCGCGGGCGACGCGAAGCCCGAACCCGACGAGCAACTCGAACCGGTAACCGTGCGCCTCGACGACGCCATCCGCATGTGCCTGGACGGGACCATCCGCGACGCGAAGACGATCACGTCGCTGTTGCTGTGGGAGCGACTTCTCAGTCGCAAGTCGTAAGGTCGCAAGTCGTAAAGTCGAAGACCTCCACTGTCTTGGCTTTCGACTTGCGACCTTACGACTTGCGACTCATTTAACGTCCGACATCGCGACGGTCTTGCCGTTCTCGATGAACACGACCTTCTTCGCGCCCTCCTTCGGCACGCTCACGATGAGCGGGCTGGCGAAGGTCGCGGTGCCCGCGACGCCGGCGTTCGCCTTGTACTGCACGTACACGGTGCCGTCCTTGTCGAGCGTCACCGCCTCGACGGTGTAGGTGGTGATCGCCGGGCCGCGTTTGATGACGACCGCGACGAACTGCTTGTCGAACGCCTCGGCCGCGAGCAGCACCGGCTTCTTCCCGCCCATCAGCGGCGGCCGGGCCGCGAACGCCTTCTCGAACCCCTCCTTACCAACGAGCGCGATGTACGTCGCGTCGCCCTTCAGTCCGGAGGTATTCTTTTCGAAGTACGCGTCGTAAACGGTGTGCGCGGCCTTATCGCCCTTCGCCTCGTCCGCGCCAAAGGCGGAGAGGGTCAGTGCGACGAAACTGATAGCGAGCAGAGCGAAGCGAGTCATGAAAGCACCTCTTTTTCAGTCGAAAGTCGTCAGGTCGAAAGTCATAAAGTCGAAGACCCGAGCCGTCCCTGTCTTCGACTTTACGACCTTACGACTTTCGACCTGACGACTTAGTTAGGCAAAGGGTTCGGCGCCTCGAAGGTTTCGGGCGGCTCGTTCTTCGGCACCACCACCACTCCGTTGTCGGTCAGAGTGAACCCGCGGCGGCGGTCGAACTCGGCGTCGTAGCCGATGACCGTGTACGGCGGGAGCTTCACGTCCTTGTCGATAATCGCCTTCCGCACGCGGCAGTAGCGGCCCACGTCCACCCCGTCGAGCAGGATGGAGTCTTCCACCACCGCGTAGCTGTTCACGCGGACGCGCGGCGAGAGGATGCTGCGGCGCACGTGCCCGCCGGAGACGATGCTACCGGCGCACACGATGCTGTCGAGCGCCTCGCCGCGGCGCGCGTGCCCGGCGCCGCCCTCGCCGGTGAACACGGACTTGGCCGGCGGCAACTGCGGCTGCAGCGTGCGGATCGGCCACGCCGCGTCGTACATGTTCAGCACCGGCTCGACCGCGACCAGGTCCATGTTCGCCTGGTAGTAGGCGTCGAGCGTGCCCACGTCGCGCCAGTACGGCACCGCCTTGCGGTTCTGGTCGAGGAACCGGTGCGCGATCACCTTCTGCCCGGTCTCGATCATGTGCGGGATGATGTTCTTGCCGAAGTCGTGGTCGCTGCCGGTCTTCGCGGCGTCCTGGCAGAGCAGTTCAAAGAGCAGCCGCGTCTTGAACACGTAGATGCCCATCGAGCCGAGCGCGTGGTGCGCGTCGCCGGGCATCGGCGGCGCGGTCTTGGGCTTCTCCAGGAAGTTCACGACGCGGTCGTCCCGGGCGGTCTGCATGATGCCGAAGTGCCGCACCTCGTCGAGCGGCACGGGGATGCACCCGATGGTCACGTCGGCCTTGCGGTCGATGTGGGCGCGGATCATGTGCCCGTAGTCCATCTTGTAGATGTGGTCGCCGGCGAGGATGAGGATGTGTTCGGCGTGTTCGCGTTCGAGCGAGTAAATGTTCTGGTAGATGGCGTCGGCGGTGCCCTTGTACCACGTCTCGTCGATGCGCTGCTGCGGCGGCAACACCTCGACCGACTCGCCCAGTTCGGAACTGAGGAACCCCCACCCGTGGCGGATGTGCCGGTCGAGGCTGCGCGACTTGAACTGCGTGAGGACGAGGACGCGGCGCAGGTCGCTGTTGATGCAGTTGGACAGGGTGAAGTCGATGATGCGGTACAGCCCGCCGAACGGAACGGCCGGCTTCGCGCGGTCGCGCGTCAGCGGTTCGAGCCGGGTGCCCCTGCCGCCGGCCAGGATGACAGTTACAACGCCACGCATCACAACTCCCACGGCCCAAAAAGAGAAGAGTCGCGGATGACGCAGAAGAACGCAGATCAAGACAGAAGACAAGAGTTTGTTTTGAACACAGTCTTCAATCTTGATCCGCGTTCTTCTGCGTCATCTGCGGCTCTTCTCTTCTGTGTTATTATCAACGGCCGACCAAACTCTTCTCGAACATGATGAGGTTGTCGCCGCGGTCGGCGTCCCAGTGTAGGCCGACGACATCGTAGCCGAGTTCGATGGCGAGGTGCAGCATCGGGCGGTGGGTGTTGTGGCACTCCAGCCGGATCGTCTCGTACTCGTGCTGCGCGGCCCAACCCTGCGCCGCCTCCATGAGTTGCGAGCCGATGCCCATGCGCCGGGCGTCGGGCATCACGCCGTAGAACCACGCGAAGAACGTGTCCGGCTTCAGCTCGAAGCCGAGGAAAAACCCGGCCGGCTTGTCCTTCACGCGCGCGACGAGTTGCAGGACGTTGTGCCGCCCCGTGTACCGGCGGCGGAACGACTCGATCGTCTTCGCCGGCCGGAAAATCTGGTTGTACATCTCGACGATGAGCGGGAGTTCGTCCACCCCCACCACGTCGATAGTCGCGTCTGCCATGTCTTTATACTTCTCGCGGTCATGATTGAGACGTTCTTGACGAGCCGGAAGCGTAAGCGACGGATAACGCTGTCCGTCGCCGTCAAGACCGAGTCGTCTTAGCTCCGGCCGCGCGAAGTATAGCTCCGAGTGTGCAGCAGGCAGCAGGCAGTAAAGCAAAGACAAAAGAGGAAGCGGCACCCCCGATAACATTTCCGTCTTCGCTGCTCACTGCCTTCTG
>CANLGS010000366.1 GCA_947490035.1 Gemmataceae bacterium | reverse complement strand
CTCGTGCCAGTACACGATGCGGTACTTGCCGACCGGCGCGTTCTTGATCTCGAACTTCCCGTCGTCGTCGGTGATCGCGTAGTACGGGTGGTCGAAGACGCGCACGTAGCCCTTCATCCACGGGTGGATCGTGCAACTGTACCCGATCGGCGAGTTCTCCTTCACCAACCGGTCTTTCAGCTCCCACTTCTCCATCTTCGCCACGGTGACGTTGTATTCGCCGTTGTTGCTGCTATCCCAGCGGTAGTTGTGCGCGACGGGAGACGAATTCTTCACCACCAGTTTGTCGCCGACGCGAGCCACCGAGATGCGGTTGACGAACATGCAGCACGGTTGATCGATGACCACTTCGCCGGGCTTGCGCTTCGCGTCGTCCGGGTGAATCTTGTCCTTCGGGAACTCGACCTTCAGGTCGGTGTCGTCGGGCCGCAGGTACACCACCACGTTCTTGATGCCCTTGCTCTTCGCGTTCACGAGGATCGACTCGTCGAGAATTTTGCCCTTGCTCTCGCAGTGATCCTTGTCCTGGGTGACGTTGAGTTCGCCCCGCTTGGGCAGTTCCTTGTCGGCCGGCAACACGACCTGGCCTTTGATCGTCGCCCACTTGTCCTGGGCGCGAGCGGCGAAGCCGGTGCCGGCGAAGAGCGCCGCGGCGAACAGCGCGGAAAACACGAGGCGTTGCATGGGAAGCAACTCCGGGGGTTGGGAAAGAGTTATTCGGGCAGGTGAGGGTTTCGGACGTTCCTATTGTTCTGGCGAAGTGTCCAGACGGCAACCACTCGGAGTTGTTTTGGTGTCTTCAGATGGTCCGCTCGCTCCGCGAGCGGTTCTTTTGTCTTTGTCTTGGTGGCACAGACATTCCTGTCTGTGCGGCTGGCCCCCTGAAGCACACAGACAGGAATGTCTGTGCCACCAAGACAAAGACAAAGACCGCTCGCGGAGCGGACCACCCTGAAGACTACTGCCGCAGAATCGCCAGCACGTCGGCGTGCAGCTTGCCATTCGTCGCCAGCACGTCGGGCGTGTGGATCGTGGGCACGCCGTTCCAGTCGGTGAACACGCCGCCGGCTTCTTCCACGATGGGCTTGGTCGCGGCCACGTCCCACGGGTTGACGCCGTGTTCGATCATCACGTCCGCGGCGCCCTCCGCGACCAGCACGAAGCCGTAGAAGTCGCCGTGCCCGCGCTGCCGCTTGGTCTTCTTGTACAGGTCGTGGAAGACTTGTTCGCGACCCGCTCGCGTGAACCAACCCATGCTCGAATAGCACAGCGAGCACTCCGCGAGCGTGGATACGTCCGACACGCGAATGCGGCGTTCGTTGTGGTAGGCGCCGTCGCCGCGGAGCGCGCGATAGGTCATCCCGAACACCGGGATGTACGCGACGCCCGCGATCTGTTCGCCCTTGTATTCGAGGCCGATGAGCGTGGCCCAGATGGGCACGTGCCGGATGAACGACTTGGTGCCGTCGATAGGGTCGATGATCCAGCGAAACCCGCTGGTGCCGGGCTGGTCGCCGAACTCTTCGCCCAGGAAGCCATCGTTGGGGAACGCGGCGGTTACCGCGTCGCGGATCAGCCGTTCGGCCGACTTGTCCGCGATCGTGACCGGGCTGTTGTCGGCCTTGTGTTCGACCGCGAACGTGGTTTCGTAGTAGGTGCGGGCGAGGTCGCCGGCCTTGTGTGCCGCGCTCACGGCCAGGTCGTAACGCGTGCGCCAGTCGGCTTGCATGAGTCGTATCTCTTGGCGACCCCGGCCGCAAGGCCGGGGGTGCGGAGCGAGGCGGAATGGGTGGCGTGGGCGGGGCGCGTCCACCCCCGGCCTTGCGGCCGGGGTTCGCCTACTCCGGCGGGTGGGCCTTCGCGTAGGCGGCGCAGCCGACAATGCCGCTGTCGTCGCCGAGCGCGGCGGAAATGCACCGCACGCCGGTCGCGGCGCCGGGAAGGGCGTAGCGCTGGGCGATCTCCCAGATGCGCTCGATGAACGTCTCGCCCAGCGCGCCGGTCACGCCGCCGCCGACCACGATCACCTCCGGGCTGATGAAGTTCACCAGCCCGCCGAGCGCGGCGCCTAGCGCGCGGGCCGCGTCATCGACCAGTTGCACCGCGACGGGGTCGTCCTTCTGGTAGTACTCCGCGAGCTGCGAGCTGCGCACGCCGCCGAGGTCCACGCCCTTCCATTCCTTTCGCACGCGCTGGGGCGCGTCGTCCAGAATCTCCTTCGCGCGCTTCATCATGTGCTTGCGGCCGGCGATGCCTTCGAGTTCGGTGCCCTGGCGCCAGTGAACGATGAGGTGGCCGATCTCGCCGGCGTTGCCGTTGAACCCGGTGAACAGTTCGCCGTTGAGGATCATCCCGCCGCCGACGCCGGTGCCGACGAACACGCCCAACACGTTCTTCGCGCCCTTCGCGGCGCCGTGGGCGAACTCGCCGTAGGTGCCCATGCGCACGTCATTTTCCACGACCAGCGGCCAGCGCCAACTCGCGGGCATGAGCGGCTTGAGGTCCACGTCCCGCCATTCGAGGTTCGGTGCGAACTTCACGCGCGTGGTGCCCAACTCGATCTGACCGGGGATGCCCATGCCCATGCCGAGAATCTGAGACGGTTCGACGTTCGCCTCGCGGATGACGGCATCGACGCCCTGCACGATGCGGCCGAACACGCCCGCCGGGCCGCCTTCGGCGGACGTGGGCTGTTTGGATCGCGCGAGGAGTTTGAGGTCGTCGTCGAACAAGCCGGACAGGATTTTGGTCCCGCCGAGATCGACGCCGAGCCAGTAGCCGGTGCTCATTCCGGTGCTCACCGTAAGGGATGTCCGGTCGTGGGCCGCGCTGCCGTCCTGGCGCCGCATATTATAAGAGGGGACAGCCCTTACGCAACGAGAAACGGCGCGCGAGTCAAGCGAAAAGTGCGTTCACACACTTCGCACGTTCTTCACAAACCGCGCCACCTTGTCGGGGTCTTTGACGCCCGGCGCGCTCTCGACGCCGCTGGCGACATCGACGCCCCACGGGCGCACGAGCGCGATCGCGTCGGCGACGTTCTCCGGCGTCAGCCCGCCCGCGAGTATGAGCGGCACGCCGGCATCGAAGTGTTGTAGCAACTCCCACGGCGCCGCGTGCCCGGTGCCGCCCATCTGCCCCGCGACATGCGAGTCGATCAGCACCGCGGTCGGCCTCCGATTGAGTGCGGTGGCCGCCTCCACGAACCGTTTGACGTGATCGAGTCCGGCCTGATCCTTCACGCGAAACGCCGGGACGTGCGCGAACGGGAACGCGTCTTCCGATGGCGGTTGTTCGTCGTAGGTCTGCACGCCGCGCAGCCCGAGTTGGAACGCGATGGCGCACACCTGCCGCAGTTGCATTCCCACGAACACGCCGACCGCCGATGTGAACGCCGGCAGCGTGCGTATGATGGCCGCGGCCCGTTGCGGCGTGACGTGTCGTGGCGATTGTGGGTAGAAGTTGAGGCCGACGGCGTCGGCCCCGGCGTCGGCCGCGAACCGCGCGTCGGCGGGCGTCGTCACGCCGCAAATCTTGATGCGCACCATGAGGGCAGTCTACGCGGCGGGCGGCTGTGGTGGAGGTAGTGTGTCGCCCGGAATGCGGAAGAAGTCGGCGACCGAGGCAGAGAACCCCGGCAGTTCCGGCTCCCCACTCAACACGGCGTCCTCGTCCAGTACGAGGTGCCCGGCCGCAGGTCGAAACACGGTGATTTTCTTCTCCTCGTAGTCTACCAGCCAGACCACCTTCACCCCGTTCTTGTGGTAGTCCTCCATCTTCCTCAGCACCTTCGTCATCCTGTCGTTGGGGGACAGCACCTCGACCGCGAGCAGCGGCACCTCTTCGCCCCACTTGGGGTGAATGTCATCGAACGTGGCGGCGTCGGTGAAGAACCCGACATCGGGGCCGACGACCGTATCGGGGTCTTCTTCGAGGATCACCCCGGAGTCGTTCGAGACGACGTACCCGTGGTTGACCTGGAAACTGTAGTTGCCGAGAAGCCGGGCGACGTTGCCCGCGACGGCCCCGTGCCGGCGGGTCGGGCGTGGCAATTCAATTACCTCCCCACGGATCAGTTCAAAGAATTGGTCGCGGTTCTCCGGGCGGTGAACGAATTCCCAGAACTCGTCGGAGGTCATCAGTTTCTTCGCGGCGCCGACGCCCGGCGTGGTGGCGGACATGTTCCCCTCCTTTGTCGTGCGTGCAGTCTACCCGACGAACTTCTGCCGCGCCAATGCGAGCGCGCCGTGAACGACCACCTCTTCGCCCAGCACCGCCGGCACGATGTCCGTTAGCCCAGCAAAGGGGGGGAACACCGTATCCGCAACGAGTTCGCGAAGTGGAGTGAAGAACAAGTCTTCTCCGATCAGTGAGACGCCGCCACCGATAACGATCCGCTGCGGGCACAGTAGCGCGATGACGTGGCAGATTCCTTCCGCCAAGGCCGCCCGCGCTTCATCGAGGATGTGGAGTGCAGACTCCTCGCCTTCGATGGCGGCTGCGGCGATTGCTTTGGCCGAGATCGGCCCTCCGGGACAATGCTTCCGCATGCCCTCGCTGTAATCTTGTCCGAATCGCTCGCTGATCGCGGCTTGTGCCTCGATGCCGGCGCCGGATGCCAAATCTTCTACTGTCAGAATGTGATCGCCGCGTTCGGAGGTGAAATAGGGAACGCGCAAGTGCCCGATCTCTGCGGCCCCGCGGCCCACGCCGCGGTAAATCTGGCCGTCGATGATGAGACCGCCGCCGACGCCGGTGCCGACCGTGATGTAGAAGATCGGCGACAGCCCCTTGCCGGCGCCGAACAGCGCCTCCGCGAGGCCGGCTACGTCCGCGTCGTTGCACAGCACCGCCGGCACGCCGACCAGGTCGCTCACCCAGTCCGCGAGCGGGAACCCGTCCCAGCCTTCGATCTGGTGCGACTTGATGACGGTGTTGCTGCGGTCGTCGGTCGGGCCACCGAAGCCGATCCCGGCGCCCTTCAGGTGCGTGCGGTCGGTGTTCGCTTTCGCGAGCAGCTCCGGCACCGCGCGCACGATCTGCTCGCGAATGCCCTCGCCGCCCGCGGCGGGGTTCACGGTGCCGCGCCACAGCGCGAGGATGTGCCCGTCGCCGTGGCCCAGCCCGAGTTGCAGCTTCGTCCCGCCGATCTCGATGCCGAGGAACATGGTTGGGCCTTCGTTCGTAGTGACCCGCTTCAGCGGGTCTGCCCAGCATCACAGACAGGAATGTCTGTGCCACAAGAGCACAGACAGGAATGTCTGTG
>CANLGS010000365.1 GCA_947490035.1 Gemmataceae bacterium | reverse complement strand
CGCACCGACCCCGACCACACGAAATCCGTACCGAATCCGAGATGAACCGAAAACACGCTTAGAGCGAGTTCCGATCAGCCGAGTGTAGTCCTCACGCTCCGCGTGAGGTTTCTGTGACTTCACGAACTGCGCCCACGGACAAAGCACCTCACGCGGAGCGTGAGGACTACACTCAAAAGTCCCACGTCTCGGAGCCGCGGGGCTTCTTGCGCGGGCGCTGGTCGCGCTCGCTCTCCGCGGCCGGCGCCGGTTGCGCTACCGGGGTCCGCTTCGGCGCCCGGACCATCGGCACCTCGACATCATCGTCGCCCGCGTCTTCGACCACTTCCCCTTCGTACCCGCGGCGGGTGCCCTCGCCCTTCGCGCGGAGAACCACCTTGATCGCCACTTCGGGGAACGGGAACGTGTCGCGCAGCACCTTCGTCAGGTAGCGGATGTAGGGCGGGTCGAACAACTCCGGGCCGTTGGTGAACAGCACGATCGTCGGCGGGTGGACGCCGATTTGCGTCGCGTAGAAGATTTTCGGCGTCTTGCTACCGGACATCGCCGGGTGCGCCGCTTCGACCGCGGCGCGGATCACGCGGTTCAGGTCGCCGGTGCCCACCCGTGTCCCGGCCTGCTTGTGTAACTGAACCGCGAGTTGCAACAGGCGAAGGACGTTCTTGCCGTTCTTCGCGGTGATGAACGCGATGGGCACATGGTCGAGCATCGGGAACATCACCCGCACGTACTCGCCCATCTTGTCGGTCGTCATCTCGTCTTTGACCAAGTCCCACTTGTTGATGACGAAGATGGCGGGCTTGTTCTCCTCGACGATGTACTCCGCGAGTTGCTTGTCCACGCGGCTGATGCGGTGGCGTGCGTCGAAGAAGTGCAGCACGACATCGGCGCGCCGGATCGAGCGCTGCGCGCGGTGGGTGCTGTAGAACTCGATGTTCGTGCCCATCTTCGCGGTCTTGCGCACGCCCGCGGTGTCGATGGCGATGAACGACTTGCCGTCGCGCTCGATGCGCACGTCCACGCTGTCGCGCGTGGTGCCGGGCACCTCGGACACGATGACGCGCTCGGCCCCGGCCAGGCTGTTGATGAACGTACTCTTGCCCGCGTTGCGCCGGCCGACGCTCGCGATCATCAGCGCCGCTTCGCCGGGCGCGCCCTCGCCTGTATCTTCGGGCAGTTTCGCGAGGATCGCGTCGAACAACTCGTCCTTGCCGAGCTTCTGGTCGGCGCTCACGCACAGCGGTTCGCCGTACCCGAGCTTGTTGAACTCGCCGGCCTGCTGCCCGAGCTTCTCGGTGTCGGCCTTGTTCGCGACTAGCACCACCGACTTGTTGATCTTGCGCAGCCGGATCGCGACATCTTCGTCAAGAGGCGTGATCCCGTCGCGCACGTCCACCATGAACACGACGAGCGCCGCGGATTCGAGCGCGAGCTGAATCTGTCGGTCCACGTCGGCGCTGAGGTCATCGACATCGACGATGCCGATGCCGCCGGTGTCCATGATTTCCCACGCGCGCCCGCCGTGTTCGACGACGGTGGACACGCGGTCGCGCGTGACGCCCGCGGTGGGATCGACGATGCTGATCCGCCGCCCGGCGAGCCAGTTGAACAGCGACGACTTGCCGACGTTCGGCCGGCCGATGATCGCAACAATGGGAAGAGACATAACTGCAACTCCAGGCGAACCCCGGCCGCAAGGCCGGGGGTGATACCGCGTTCGCGCCGCACCCCGACCCTTGCGGGCCGGGTTCGCCACTCACCACAATGTATACCCGCCGTCCACGACGACCGTGGCGCCGGTGATGTAACTGCTCGCGTCGCTCGCGAGGAAGACCGCCGTCGGGCCGAGTTCTTCGGGTTCGCCCATCCGCGCCATCGGGATGTGCGACACGAACTCAGCCTGGAAGTCCGGCTTCTCGCCGAACCACTTGCGGTTGGGCGCCGTGAGGAACACGCCGGGCGCGATGGCGTTCACGCGCACGCCGCGCGGCGCCCAGTCGGCCGCGAGCGACCGCGTCAGCGCCGCGAGCGCGGCTTTCGCGGTCTCGTAGTGCCGGCCGCGAATCCCCTTGATCGCGATCGGACCCGCGATGCTCGTCACGTTCACCACCGCGCCGCGCCCGCGTTCGAGCATCCCTTTGCACAACTGCTGCGAACACACGAGGGCGCTCGTCAGGTTCAGGTCGATCAACTCCTGCCACTGCGCGACCGGCGTGTCTTCGGTCGGCACGTCGATGCGGCGCCCGCCGACGTTGTTAATCAGGACATCGACCGCGCGGTTCAGGTTCAACACCCGCCGGCACGCGGCCTCGGCGCCCGCCGGCGTACTCACGTCGCCCGGCACGACCGCGACCTTTCGACCGAGCGCGGCCAACTCTTGCCGTGCAACTTCTAGTGCCTCTTCTTCGCGACCGATCAGTATGAGGTCGGCGCCGGCTTCCGCGAGCGCCTGCCCCATCGCGCGGCCCAAGCCGCGGCTGCCGCCGGTGATAACCGCCGTGCGCCCGTCGAGGCTGAACCGTTCCAAGACACCCATTGAGGGTCCCGATTTTCGTGCGCGGAGAACGCCTCCACTGCTTAACATATGACGATAGCCCCTTTAGCGTTGGACGAACGATGGCGAAGTGCGACGAAGGTTACCGGTGCGAGGTGTGCGGAGCCGACGTGGAAGTCGTCACCGAGTCCGATTTGTACTTGCGGTTCGTGCTGGGCGAAGTGCCGCTCGAACTGCTCCACCGGCTCCGCGAACGGCACCTGTGCTGCAACCCGGCGCTGGCGCAATACATCGTGGATGCGGCGTTCGCGCCGGTCGTTTGTGAAGGCGCGTTCTCGAAGGCGGAACTGGATGCCGAGTTCGTCGCGGCGGAAGAGCGCCGCGTGTCGCGCGGCTACCGGCGCCTGCTCGCGATTCCGACAATCGGGCTGGCCGTGCCGGAGTACCCGCTGAGCGTGACCCCCGATGGAGAGTAGTCCGCCACTCCGTGGCGGTTCTCCTCTTGCCAGCGGAAGGATCAAAACCAAGACCGCCACGGAGTGGCGGGCTACTCTCAGGAGTTCCCCATGAAAGCGTTACTGGCGGTGTGTGCGGTGTTCGCGTTCGCGCCGCTCGCGCGAGGCGACGAGTCCGGCCCGAAGGTCGGCGAGAAGGTGCCGGCGCTGAAGGTGTTCGGCGTCACCGGGAAGGTGGAAGGGAAGGAGGCCGACTTCGCGGCCGACCGCAAGGACGAACCGACCATCTACATCTTCGTGCAGGGCACCGAAGGCGGCATCCCGGTCGGCGGGCGCCCCGCGGCGCGGTTCATGAAGGTACTCGACGAGAAGCTCGCGGACACGTCCGACAAGGCCACCATTGTGGCCGTGTGGCTCGGCGACAAGACGTTCGACAAGCACAAGGAGTACATCCCGAAGTTCCAGATGTCACTCAAGCTCGAAAAGACTTCGCTGGCCGCGTTCGACGGCGAGAAGAGCGGCCCGAACAACTGGGGCGTGAACTCCGACGTTCACCTCACGGTGGTGATCGTCAACAAGGGGAAGGTGGCGAAGTCGTTCGCGTTCACGTCGGTGAACGAGACCGACGTGAAGCCGGTGTTGGAGGAGTTGAAGAAGTCGCTGAAGTAGTGGGCAGAAGGCAGAAGAGAGCCGCACGATAAACGCAGAGCAGAGGAAAGACACGATCAGTTGAAGAGAGAAGACTGTTTCAAACACTGCCTTCCGCCTTCTCTGATCGTGTCTTTCCTCCGCGTTTATCGTGCGGCTCTCTTCATGTCGTCCTCTACTTCCCGATGGCGTACAGAGCCTTGTCGGTGCGGATGTACACGCGGCCGTGCGCGATGGCCGGCGTGCCCATCGAACCCTCGCCCAGTTCGTTGACGCCCAGCAGTTCGTACTCGTCGGCCTTCGCGCTCACGACCGTGCAGGCACCCGTCTCGTTCAGGAAGTACACCTTGCCGTCGCCCGCGACCGGCGACGCCGAGAACACGCCCTTCAGTCGCTCCGTGTAAAGCACCTTGCCGGTCTTCGCGTCGGTACACGCCATCAGCCCCTGGCTGCCGACCGTGAACACGCGACCGCCGTACACCAGCGGCGACGGGTAGCCGGTCGCCATTTCCTTCGCGGCCCACTCCGGCTTCTCGGTCACGCCCTTCGCGTCGAGCTTGAACTTGCTCACGCCGCCGACCGGCAGGTAGAGCGCGTCGCCGTCGATCACGCCGACGGGGATCGAGCCGCCGCCGCCCTTGAACGCCCACCGGTCGGTGCCGGTCGCGGCGTCGTAGGCGGTCAACCCCTTCGGCCCCGCGAACAGCACTTCGGTTGTGGAACCGACCTGGCGCACGAGCGGCGTCGTCCAGTTGATGTCGCGCGGGCGCTCGGTCTTCCAGACGTTCTTGCCGTACTTCGTATCGACGGCCGCGAGGAACGATTCACCCGCGTTGTCCATCGGCACGATCAGCTTGCCCGCCACCAACACCGGCGACGCGGCCATACCGACCGCGTTCGTGATGGTCGGATAGTCGGTTACGAGAGACCGGTACCAGCGGAGCGTGCCGTCCTTGTCGAACGCGGCGAGGTCGCCGGTGCCGAACAGCGCGTACACGCCGTCCTCGTCCGCGACCGGGGTGTTCGCGGCCATGTTCGACTTCTGATGGCACGCGGTGCTGCCGGTGGCTTGCAACTGGCGGTGCCAAAGGTGCTTGCCGGTGTCGGCGTCGAAGCAGAGGACGTGCAACCGGTCGCCACGGATGCCGGACGCGCACGTCACGTACACGCGGTCACCGACCACGACGGGCGACGACAAGCCCCGCGCCGGCAGCGGCATCTTCCACTTCTGGCCCTTGTCCTTCGACCACTCCGACGGGAGGTTCTTGTCGGCGGAAACGCCGGTCGCGTTCGGCCCGCGGAACTGCGGCCAATCGGCTGCGCGCAGGGTGAGTGCGGGTGTGAGTGCTAGGAACGCGGGCAGGAGGTAGCGGAGCATGAGGGAAGTTCTCGGTGATGAATTGGAGGATGATTGGTGTCGGCGTGCCGCGTCGGTCGCACAGCACAGGGCGGAAGCCCTGTGCTGTGCGACGCGGTTCACTTCTTCTCGTCCTTCGTCTCCAGCAGGAAGCCGAGTTTGTGCGTCTTGTCGCCCGCCTTCTGTTCCAGCGCCAGCGGACCGCCGGTCGCGTCGCACACGCGCATCTGGAACTCCCACTTCTGCGCCCACGAGTCCTGCTGGTTGTTCTGGCACACCTTCAGCAAGATCACGTTATCGCCCTTCACCAGCGTGCCCTTGCCAACGTG
>CANLGS010000364.1 GCA_947490035.1 Gemmataceae bacterium | reverse complement strand
GTGTTCGCCAAGACCAAGGACTCGCTCCCCATGGTCGGGTGCATCGCCGGCCCCATCGTCATCGGCATCACGCTGGTACTCACGCTCACGACGATGCTCGACGTGATCTACAAAGACCCGGTGAAGGTCGCGCTCCTCCAGACCGGCGGATTGCTGGTCGGCGGCTGGCTGCTGGTCGCCGGCTTCCGCGGCAAGGGCGGCCGCAACGCCGGCACGTGGGTGTACGTCGATCCGCTGCACCTGTACGAGGCGTTCCGCGAGCAGGTCACCGCCACGCCGATCGACGAGGTCGTCATTGCCAACTACACCCACAACTACGACAGCAACGGGAACTACCAGAACAGCGTCGTGAACATCCTCCTGGGCGGCCGGCGGAGCGCCGCGGTCACCATCGTCAACGAGAAGCGCGCCGAGCAGATGGTCACGTTCCTGAACTACCTGGCGTGGGCGCGCGGGCCGGAAGGCGGCAACCGCGCCGACCTCGCGCCGGCCGATCTCGGCGGGCTTGCCAAGTACGTCGTCCGCAACAACGACGAACCGAAGGACGCCGACGATAACATCAACCTGAATCTGGTCGAACTCGACATCACCGAGGTGCCCGAGAAGCCGGAGCGCGAGGGCCGCGCGATCCCCGCGTTCCTCCCCTACGTGTTCATGTTCGCCGCCGCCGTCGTGTGCTTCTTCGTCATGGCTTACGGCGTCAACCCTGTTCTGCGCGAGGACGCCATCTTCGAGGCGGTGACGAAGGAGCCGTTCGTCGAGCCGCGGTTCCTTCGCGTCTACCTCATCGACCCGCGCAACACGAACAAGGAGTACCGCGAGCAGGCGACGAAGCGGTTGGCCCAGTTCTACGACCCGGCGATCACCCACGTGCAGAGGAACGCCGACGACAAGCGCCTCGGCGCGGGGATGGCCGATGTACTGCGGGCGCTGAGTACCGCCGGCCAGCCGGTCGTGTCGCTGCGTATCACCGAGACCGAGTCCCCGCCGGGAAAGGCCGACGCGAAGCAGCAGCGACAGGATTCCTTGCGGGCGCAGTTCGCCGACGGCGTCGCCAACAAGTTCGCGGCGCAGGAACCGTGGGGCCGGCCGATCACGCTGCCGGCCGACGTGGTGGCGAAGGAGCCACTGCCCCCGCTCGGGCACCAACTCATCGCGTTCGTGGAGCCGCCGGAGGGCGCGAAGGCCTTCCACTTCGACATCACCTACGCTTACCAGGACGACGGCAGCGGGAAGTATCGGGTCTTCGTGAAGGTGACGATCCGGTCGGACATCGAGAAGGGCGATCCGTTCAGCGGCCAGTTTACCGTGCCGGGGGTGTTCGCCGCGCACGAACTCGACTCCGCGGCGGTGTCGGCCGTCGCGGAGGCGCTCGTGAAGAACATTGTCGGGGATCCGCTGCCGCCGAAGAACCAGGGCGGGTTTTAGGCGGGCGCCGCTCACGCCACCGCGACGCCCACGAGTACGTCGTAACCGGCGTGGGCGCCGACCGCGATGCCGAACCCGCGGGCCACGAACAGCACCGTGAAGAACAGCCCCGCGGCCGTGCGGAACACGAAGTAGTCGGCCCGCATGGCTTCCCCGTAGGGGCCGATGTGGTGTGCCGCCGCGAACGCCAGCGCCGCGGCGCACGCGGCAACCGGGATCGCAACCAGACCCGGCACGCCCGCCGTTCGTAGCAGCAGGATCAGCCCGCCGTACAGCCCGAGCCGGAACAGCACTTCTTCGTAAATGCCCGCGCCGATGAACGTCAGGATTTGCGCCGCGGGTGCGGTGCGCACCGTGATCTGAAGTTTGATGCCCAACCCGTCGATGATCGGCCCGAAGTTCCGGCTGAACTGCCACAGCACGACCGCGAACAGCGCGCTCTCGAACGCCATGCCGAACAGCGCCGTGACCGGGTCGTCCGGCCGGTCGGACCAGCGCCACCAACTCCACACCAGCAGCGTGCCGAGCACGACGGCCGGCGCGACCAGCACGTGCCCCGCGCCGAACACCTCCAGCGCCCACCGCAGCCACGCGTCCGCGCCGTTGCGCAGCCGCACGGCCTGGTCGCCGCCGAGCCAGTACAGCCCGCCCTCGTAGGCCGCCATCAGCGGCAGCAGGAACAGGAAGCACACCCACGGGTGGCGCGTCGCCGACAGGTAAGACTTCATGGTGACGTTCGAGGCGAGCGGGGGACGTAAATCCCCTGTTAAACTGAAGCAATCACACCAGTTCGGGATAGCGCGAACCCAGCAGTTCTCGCCGGCGCGCCGGCGGCACCGCTTTCACGATGCTGCCGCGATCCGCGGCGGACAAGTCCAGGTGTTCGGCGCGCGGCAACAACGTGCCGTCCGCGTCCGTCAGAACCGCGACGACCGGGCGCCCGGGCGAGCGCGGGTCGATCCGGTTCGCGTGGTTCGCGACGACCACGCCGATGCGCCCGTCGGTCAACTCGACCACAGCGTTCACCGGGTAGTACGACAGGTTCAGCAGGTACTCGGCGAAGTCGCGGTCGAGCTGACCGTGTTCGGCCATGAGTAGAACGTCGGTGAGCGCCGCGCGCGGGTCGGCGGCGGGTCGGTGCGGGCGGTCCTCGGAGAGCGCCGCGTACACGTCCGCGACCCGCAGCAACCGGCCCAATGGCGGCACCTGCGCGCCGGGCAGCGCGGCCGGATAACCGGTGCCGTCGGCGCGCTCGTGGTGCGCCGCGACGGCCGCCGCGAGCGGCCCGGCCAGGTTCGGGAACCGCCACAGGAGCAGTTCCGCACCGAGCTTCGGGTGGGTCTCCAGAACCCGCCGGTCCTCCGGCGCGAGCGGCTCCGTCTTCGCGAGAATCGTGGCGGGCACGGCGACCATGCCGCAGTCCATGAGCAGCGCCGCGACGACCGGCAACAGCGGGCGACCGGCCCACTCGTAGTCGAACGGCACGACCCGCGCCACCACTTGCGCGACGTTGATCGCGTGCGCCGCGACGAACCGCGCCGGGACCGGGAACGCCGTGGCCCCGCCGCGCGCGTGGGCCGACATCACCGGCGCCTGGACGAAACGCATCGGCTTCGCGAGCCTGGCGTCTTCGAGCAACTCTTCAGCGAGGGCCGCGACAGTTTCGAGCGCCGCCGGCAGGTTGCAGTGCAGCGCGGTGAAGAACCCCGCGAGCCGGTCGATGCGCTCCTCGTCCGCGTGGCGCTGCGCGAGAACGCTTTCCTGAATCGCGAGCCGGTCCTGCACGACGCCGAGCAACCCACTCAACCCATCACACAGTTTCAACTGCGCGCCGGCGGAGTCGGGAAAGGCCTGGGCGAGACGCACGACCGATTCGAGGACGCTGACCGTTTCGCGGTGGTGTGACACGAGGGCGTCTGGCTCGTCGCTTTCGGCGCACGACGCGTACAGCGGGTCGGAGGTGAACTTCCGTTGCCGGTCGAGGAGTGTCTTGGCCCGCGCGAGCAGTTTCTGCGCGCGGTCCGTGAACTGTGGCACCGGCCCTTCCACGACATCCGGTCTGTCCGCCAGCCGCTTCAGCGACAGCCGGAAGGCTTCCGCTTGTGCCACGACCGTACTCGTGTCGCTATCGACCGGGATCGCGTCCGGGATCAGTTGCGGCGTCGCGTCGAGCCGCTGCCGGAACGCGGAAATTCGGTCGAGCAGGCCACGCGTATCGCTCACGACAACTCCCCCGCGCCGCGAACCGCCCACGGCTCCCCAAAGCCGGTTCAGTCCCCTTATCGCTGTCTATCGACCGGTCGGGTCGGGAAACTTGAACCGATTTTTCTGGATGGGAGGTGAACGCGGGCGCGGAGGAGAGTTGGGGAAGTGGGGTTGGATAGGATTCTCTGTTGTGGGACAGGCCGCCGGCCTGTCTTGGCATGACAGGCCAGCGGCCTGTCCCACACTAGCGGGTGCGCTGGTTGTTGATGATGCGGTGAACCTTGTTGCCCTTCGCAGCGTCGAGGATGGCGGTCTCGATGCCCCACGGCACGTTCTTGTCGATGTCCATCAGCATCTCCTTCCTGCCGGTCGAGTTGATGACGGTCTGCATCTCGATGAACAGCCGGTCCTGTGCGACCTCCTTGCCGTCGATCTTGATGACCGGACGCTCGCCCTTCGGGTGGTTCGCGTCCGGCACCATCGTCACGATCACCTTGAACACGCGGTCCTTCAGTTCGTCCAGCGGAACCTTCGGAACGCCCTTGTCCTCGGAACTGTCCTCCGGCACGTCCAGCGCGCGCTCGATCGAGGCGTAAGTGATGGTGAGGATAAAGAAGATGAGTAGTACGAGGCACACGTCGATTAGCGGGTTCATGTCGAGGTGCGTGTCGTCGGCCTCTTCCGGCGGCGGTTCGATCTCCTCCGCGGCCTCGGCGAACGTGGGGTGTACTTCAATCGCGAGCCACGCCGTGTCGATCGGCCCTTTCACCTCGTCGGTGGGGAGGAAGTTGCCGTCGCGCAAGCCGGTCAGTACCTCGGCCGCGGTCGGCAGGCTGAGAACGTCCGGCGCGCCTTCCTTTCGTACTTGCCACGCGCTCATTTTTCGGGTGCCTCCACGACGGTTGCAACGGTGGAGTTAATGGCCTTCTGCTTGCGGAGCGTTTCGAGGTCGTGGCGCAGGTCGTACACCAGTTTCCGTGGCAAGTCCTTGCGGCACGCGATGCGCACCTCCGGGGGCCGCGTGACCCCGACGAGCGAGTCCTTCACCGCCTGCACCGCGGCGGCCGGCGTCGTCAGTTTGTCGCGGCCCGGCGCCGGCGGCGTGTTGCCGACGCGCACCGAGTAGAACACCTCTTCCGTGTTCAGTTGCTCGATACTGATGGTGATCGCGTCCGGGTCGTTGGTGAGTTGCCCCGCGTACTTCATCTCCGGCACGTCCACCGGCGCGAGCGCGCCGGCCGCCTGGATCATGATGAAGAAGACGAGCAGCACCATGCTGATGTCGATGAGCGGGATCATGTCGATTTCGTCGTCGTCTTCGGGCCGTGAGATACGGCGCACAGGCTCAGGGTCGGGCAGTTCGACCGAGTCCGGGGCCGCGGGCGGCTCGCCTTCGTCTTCCGAAGTGGGCAGAACCGCGGGCAGGGCGGTCGCGGCCGACGGTCGCGGGAGGTAATCGACGAGCAGGTCGTGGTCGGCGACGGCGACCCACGGTTCCGTGGTGCCGGCCGGGCGCACCATGTCGGTGCGCGCGAGCCGGCCCTGCTGCGTCCAGTCTGCGACGACGTTGTACGGCACGGCCTTGTAGACCGTGTTCGCGGTGACGAACCACACGTCGAACGCCTTCGGCGGCTTGGCGGCCATGAGCGGAACCCGTC
>CANLGS010000363.1 GCA_947490035.1 Gemmataceae bacterium | reverse complement strand
TGGGATTCAGAAGGTGAGGTCGCCGCGCTTCGCGGCGGGTGAGGGGTGGAATTCAGAAGGTAACGCGAAACCGTTTTGGTGCGCGTAACATTACCCCTCACCCGTCCGCGAAGCGCGGCCACCCTCTCCCGCAAGGGGAGAGGGAAAGAAAAAGCGGCCTGCTCCACCAAATCCGGTGTCAGAGCGCGCCGTTGCCGTTGACGAAGAACTTGTGCAGGTCGCGCCCGGTGTGGACGAACACGTAGGTCACGCCGCGATAACTCTTGTCGCTCACGAACACCTGCGCGCGGGTGAGCGACGCCTGCGCGTTCTGGACGTTCTTCGTGTCGAAGCGGTCGTTCGGGAACAGGTACACCTTCGCGAAGCCGGCCGGTTCGCCGGGGTTCGCGGGGTCCGGCGGCGGGCTGCGGAACACGATCACCGGCACCTCGCGGCCGTTCACCTTCTCGTACCCGCGGAACACGAGTAAGCCGTAATCGAACGGCAGCGGCAGTTGGTCCGGCAATTTCTGCACAACCAGCCATTCCTTCGTGGACAGTTGCGGCTCGCTCAGTTGCCGGTCGTTGACGGCGACGAGGTCGTCGGTGTTCACCTTGGGGCGGGTGTTCGTGAACACGCCCAGCGCGAGGCCCGCGAACAGCACCGAGGCGGCGAGCGCGGCGACGGCCCGGTACGCCTTGCGCCGGAGCGCCGCGCCCTGCTTCTCGGCGCCGGCCGCGACGAGCCGCGCCCGCAACCCGGCCGGAATCGGCACCGCGACCATCGCGCTCGCGACGGCGCGGTCGAACGACATCAGCGCGCGGGCCTCGGCGGCGCACGCCGGGCACGCGGCCAGGTGTTCGTCGAGCGGTGCGGTCACGTCCGGGCCGAGTTCGTCGGCCGCGTGGCGTCGCATCCTCAGGTAAAATTGTGCGTCACGGCATTCCATCGGTCACCTTCTTCGGAGCAGCCCCAGGCGAGAGGGTGGGCCGTTCGCGAGTCAATTCGTCGGGCGGGGCGAGGCGGGTTCTCAGGTACGCTTTCCCCCGCGCCAGGCGCGACATCACGGTTCCAATCGGCAGGTCCATCTGCTCGGCGATGTCGCGGTAACTGAACTCTTCAAAATAGAACAGGATGATGGGCGTGCGAAACGTCTCATCCAGTTCGTCGAGCGCCTGCTGAAGTTTCGCCGGGTCGATCTCCGGCGTCTCGTCGTCCGGGCGACCGGGCAGGTCGCCGACCGCGTCCAGCGGCACGACCTTGTGGCGATTCTGGTCGCGAACCTTATGCAGATACAGGTTCCGCAGGATTCGGAACAGCCAGGCTTTGGCGCGGTCCGGTTCGCGGAGCTGTGGCAACCGGGCGAGTGCCTTCCCGAACGTCTCCTGAGTGAGGTCTTCGGCATCGGCCGACGACCCGCTCAGTCGGTAGGCGTACCGGTAGAGAGCCTCGTAGTGGGCGTCGATCAACTGGGGCAGGCCACCGGACGCCATACCAAACCCTCATCCTTCACGAACCCGAACCGCGGGGTTTATTCCCGAGCAGCGCATTCTTTCCGCCGCTCGCGGCTTCGCAGGGATGCGGTGAAACGCTCCCTGCGAAGCCGCGAGCGGCGAAAGAACGAGCGGGTACCTGGAACTGTTCTCACGTTAGAGAGGAAAATTTCGGCAGTCGGGGATTTTTCGGGAATATCATCCCGCGGTTCGTATCTATGTGGTCGTGGGTGAAACGGAAGTGACTGCATCAGCCGGCAACAAAGGGCGCCGAAGTCGTGGCTCAGGAATGAGTTGCGCTCGACGCTTGCTGGGACGGTGTGGTTGGTTCTGTTAAAACCCCAACAAAACAGAAGGCCGCGACCCCGGATAGGCCGGGGCACGTGTGGAATCCTCTCTGTTGTTTCAACCTGTGTCCCACGTTTACTGAGGAGTTCCCGATGAAGAAGGTTATCGCCATGTTGATCCTGGCCCTGAGCGTCGCGACCGTCGTCGGTTGCGGCAGCAGCGCGACCACGCCGGCCGCCGGCCCGAAGCCCAGCACCAAGTAGTCTGACGCCCGCGTGAGCGGGAACCACGTTACCGTGGATGGGGGTCGGCCGGTTACCGGTCGGCCCCTCGTTTTTTCGTAGCATGTCTTCGAGTGTGCCGGACCCGCCCCGACCGCGCGCCTCCACTTCGCGGAGTCACCCGTGCGACGCACCTTTATTGTCGGACTGCTTCTCGCGCTGAGCCTGACCGCGCTCGGCTGCGGCGGCGCCCGCGAACGCGGCAAGAACAGCGACTACGACCGCCCCGCCACGCAGAAGAAATAGCGCAACACAACGAAGAATGGCCCGCTGATGACGCAGATGGGAGCGCAGATGAAATCAGATCAGACAAGATTCGTTCTGATCTGATTTCATCTGCGCTCCCATCTGCGTCATCAGCGGGCCATTCTTCGCTTCCTTAAGCCAGCACTTCCTTCACCACTTTGCCCTTCACGTCCGTCAGGCGCTCGTCCTTGCCGTTGTGGAAGAACGTCAGTTTCGTGTGGTCGAAGCCGAGCAGGTGCAGGATAGTGGCGTGGAAGTCGTGGACGTGAACGCGGCCGTCGATGCCGTGCAGCCCGAACTCGTCGGTCGTGCCGTGGACGTGACCGGCCTTCACGCCGCCGCCGGCCATCAGCATCGAGAAGCCGTAGGGGTTGTGGTCGCGCCCGCTCGCGCCCTCGCTCATCGGCGTGCGGCCGAACTCGCCGCCCCAGATTACGAGCGTGTCGTCGAGCATCCCGCGCTGCTTCAGGTCGCGAATCAGCGCCGCGGTGGGCTGGTCGGATCGCAGACACATCTTCGTGTGGTTGCCCTCGATGTCCGCGTGCGCGTCCCACTGACTGCCGGCGCCGCAGTAGATTTGCACGAACCGGACGCCGCGTTCCACCAGGCGCCGCGCGAGCAGACACCGGTGGCCGAACTCCGCGGTCTCCTTACGGTTCAACCCGTACATCTCCTTCGTCTTCTCGGACTCCTTCGTGAGATCGACCGCTTCCGGGGCGCTCGCCTGCATCCGGAACGCGAGTTCGTAAGCCGCTTGGCGCGCGGAAAGTTCGGTGTCGCCGGGCCGCTCGCGCTGGTGGATCGCGTTCATCTCACCGATGAGGCCGAGTTTGTCCTTCTGGCGCGTGCCGCCGATGTCCGCGGGCGGGGCGAGGTTCAGGATCGGGTTGGCGCCGCTGTTGAAGTGCGTGCCCTGGTAGGTCGCGGGCATGTAGCCGGTGCCCCAGACGCGGGCGCCGCCGAACACCTGCCCGGTGCCTTCGGTGAACACCACGAACCCCGGCAGGTTGCGGTTCTCGCTGCCCAGGCCGTACATCGCCCACGCGCCGAGACTCGGCCGGCCCGCGAGGATGCTGCCGGTGTTCATCTGGCACACGCTGCCGACGTGGTTCAGCCCGTCGGCCCAGCAGGCGCGGAGCAGCGTGAAGTCGTCGGCGCACTTCGCCATGTTCGGCAGCCAGTCGCTGAAGTCGCGACCGCTCTTGCCGTGCTTCGCGAACTTCCGCTTGCTGGCGAGGAGGTTGTTCCCGCCGGTGCCCATCGGCGTGAGCACCTTGCCGAAGCTGGCGGGCAGCGGCTTGCCGTGCTGCCGGGTGAGTTCGGGTTTCGGGTCGAGGAGATCGACGTGCGACGGCCCGCCTTCCATGAACAGGAAGATGACGGACTTGGCCTTCGCCGCGAAGTGCGGCTTCTTCGGCGCCAGCGGGTCCGCGGCGCGCGGCGCTTCCGATGCGCGAGCCTCCGCCGCGAGCGCGGACAGCGCGAGCGCGCCGAACTCGCCACCGGCCGAGCGGAGGAAGTCGCGACGGGACGTGAAGAGGGGAACGTGCATGTGGTCTGCTTCGTAGGGTAAGACAAGGCATTGCGCCGTCCCACCATCTTCTCTTGTGGCACAGGCTTCCAGCCTGTGTTTCAAAGGCACACAGGCTGGAAGCCTGTGCCACAAGACCAAAACTAAGAACTCCGCTCACGGCATCTTCGGCGGGAAGCCGCCCATGCCGCCCTCGCGCATCCGCTTCAGTTGCGAGCGCTGTTCCGGTGTTAGAATCTTATCGAGTTCCGCGTCCACCTTCTTCTGCAAGTCGGCGAGTTCCTTCTTTTGCGCGTCGGTCATTTGCAGGTTGGTCTGGACGTTCGGCGGGAGTACGTCGCCCGGCAAGGGGCGGGGCGGGGGCGGGCCGCCGAAGCCGAACCCGGCCGGCGTGAAGCCCTTCCGCTCGCCCGCGAGTTGCGCCGCGATCGACTCGCTGCGCTTCTCCACGAACTTCCGCAGGTCCGGCGGGGGCGCGCCGAAGCCGCCGAACCCGCCGCCGGCGGGTTCCTTCCGCGCGCTCACCGCCTTCTGCTCCTTCTCGATCAGCGGCTTGACCGTCTTCTCGATGGCCTCGATCTCCTTCAGCACCTTGTCCTTCGCGAAGCAGACCGGCACCACCTCCTTCAGCACCTGCTGGTACTTCGCCGCGATCTCCTTGTTCGCCATCAGCCGGTCGGCGAGGCGCGACTGCGCGTACGGCTTGCTGAGGTTCAAATCCATCTGCTGATCGGCGTTGCCCATCATCGCGAAGTTGCCCATCGACAGGTCCACGTCCCACGGGATGAAGTGGAACTTGTTCGTCGTGGGATGCAGGTACAGGCAGTAGTTGTGGCCGAGCGTGAAGAAGCTGTCGAGGTTCGCGACGACCGCGGTCACGGCCATGTACTTCAGGAACGCATCGACATCGAGGTAAGTCGCGATGTCCTTGTTGAAGTCCGCGTCGGTGCCCTGGTTCACGAGTTTGGTGAAGTCGATGACGCGCTTGCTCTCGTCCTTCGTCGCGTCGCGCTTCGGCTGGTAGGTGTCCTTGTAGCGTGCCCAGTCTTCGCCGAGGTAGTCCAGCCCGCGGATGCGCTCGGGCTTCATCAGCAGCCCCTTGTCGGTCTTGTAGTGCGCCTTCAGGAAGTTCTTGTCCACGGTCTCGACGAGCGTGTACAGCCCGACGTGTTCCTTGTCGTACTTGCCGGGCACGGTGAGCGCGACCTCCGCGAACGCGGTCCGCGGGGCGGGCACGCCGGCGGCGCGGTAGATCGAGTACGCGAGCGCCTCGCGGCTGCGGGTCGGGTCGAGCACCTCGCAGTTGAGCGTGAGCGACTTCAGACCGTGGAACTGGCCCTTGTCGTCGAGGCGGTTCAGATCGACCTTGAACGAGCGCTTCAGGCTGCGCGCGGTCGAGAGGTACGTCGAGTTGCCCCACCCCTTACAACATCGCGAGCGATTGCTATAAGTTGTTTTCACCAGGGATGTTGACTCACCCT
>CANLGS010000362.1 GCA_947490035.1 Gemmataceae bacterium | reverse complement strand
GGTCGATGTCTTCCTTCTTGTCGCCGGTGAGCTTCAGCGGCGACTTCTCGAACCGCTTCCAGTATTCGTCCGGTACCTGCATCGGCGAGTGTGGCGTGTTGAGCGCGAGGTAGCAGAACGCCGGCTTGCCCGCGGTCGCGTTCGACTTGAGGAAGTCGATCGCGCGGGTCGTTAGGTCGTCGGTGATGTAGCCCTTGCCCTTCACGTCCTTGCCGTCGTGGTCGAGCGGCGGGGAAAAGTATTCGCCCCAGTGCCCGGAGGTGAAGCCGTAGTATTCGGTGAACCCGCGGCCGCTCGGGTGGTACGGGTACTGCGAGCCGTTGTGCCACTTGCCGAAGCACCCGGTCGCGTAGCCCGCCGCTTTGAACGCGTCGGCGATGGTGCGCTCGTCGAGGTTCAGGCGTTCGGCGCCGGTGCTCACGCCGCTGACGCCGCCGCGCGGGTGCCAGCGCCCGGTGAGGAACTCGGCGCGCGTGGGCGAACACACCGGCTGCACGAAGAACCGGTCGAACTTCGCGCCGTCTTTCGCGAGCGAGTCGATGTGCGGCGTGCGGAGGTTGGTGTTCCCGTTCAGGCTCAGGTCGCCCCACCCCTGATCGTCGGCGAGGATCACGACGACGTTGGGCGGCGCCGCCGTTAGCCGCGAGCCGCAGGCGAGCGCGACGACAACGGCGCAGATGGAGAGGGCACGCATGGGAATCTCTCACGTGGTGATCGCGCCGTTCGCGCCCGCACACGGCTTCCGCCCTGTGCTACAGACGCCGGCCCTCCGGGCGGAAAACCAAACCCGGCGCGCCGGTCTTTGCACCCCGGAGGGGTCGCCGTTTGTAGCACAGGGCGGAAGCCCTGTGCGGGCGCGTGGTGCTACTTCTTCGCCGGCGGCTCGACGGCCGCCGGCTTGAACGTCGTCAGGTCCGGCAGTTTCACGCGCACGCCGTCCTTCGGCACCTCTTGCTTCGCCGTCCAGAGGATCGCGTTGAGGATCAGCGTGCGCAGGTCGTCGATCTGCCAGCAGCGGTAGAAGTGCGGCATCACCACGCCGGCCCCGCGCCCGGTGTCGGCGCGCTCCGCCGCCCACGCGACGACCTCCGCCTTCGGCTTCTCCGGCGGCAGCATCGCCGTCGCCAGCGTGGTCACGTTCTTCGCGGGGCCGTCCTTGCCGAAGTAGTTGTTGATGTACGGCTCGTCGTGCAGCGTGAACGCGCGCCAGCCGCGCAAAATGGGGTGGTCGGCCTTCGCGGGTTCGATGGTCGCCTCCTTGAAGACGCGCGCGACGGACTTGTGGTGGTTGCACCGCGTCGCGAAGTACCCGCCGGTCCACTGCAACAGCGGGTGGTCGCCTTCGGCCGACACGTGCTTGGCTTCGAGGCCGGTGGCGTAGTGAACGCAGACGATCCCGCACCCGCGTTTGGTCATCGCGGTGAGGTGCTTCATGATGGTGTCGCGGTTCGGCATCACCTCTGGCGGGAACAGGTCGCCGATGAACACGACCGACGCCACGTCCGCGAACGCCTTCTCGCCGTTCTCCGGCCACTCGGAGACGACATCGCACTTGAGTTTCGCGGCTTCGAGGCAGTGTTTGAGGAGGCGCCCGCCGGCCGCGACCTCGTGCGTGCCGGGCGGGTGGTTGGTCGGCCCGACGACGACCAGCACGCGCGCGACTTCGTCCGCGCCGCTGACGGGCACCGCGCTGGCGAGGACCGCGGCGGCCGTGCCCGCGAGCGCGGTGCGGCGGGTAATGGGAGAGTTCATGTGCCTTCCTCTGTGGAGCGCGGGCGTCCCGCCCGCTGCTTTGCGTGTGGTGGTGCTTTGGAGGGAATGCGAAGCGATCCGAGGTGTGAAGAGCGGGCGGGACGCCCGCTCTCCACAGAGGACTCTCGTTTAATCCTTCTCGCCCCACACCTTCGGCGTGACGAAGTCCTTGCCCTTCGGCGCCGCCTTCGGCGCGACGGCCTGCTTCGCGAACTTGGCGAGCGTCGCCTTCAGCTCCTTCACCTTGTCCGCTTGTTTGTCCGCGAGGTTGGTCTTCTCGTAAGGGTCGTCTTTCAGGTTGAACAACTCGACGGACTCCTTGCCGTCCTTCTTCTTCGGCTCGCCGCCGTCCGGGTCGTCGGCACCGTTCTTCACGACCAACTTCCAGTCGCCGGCGCGGACGGCACCGTTGTTGGGCGTGGTGTTGATGAGGATCGCGTCGTGCGGCGTGGGCTTGCCCGCCGTGAGGGTCGGCCAGATGTCGAGGCCATCGACGGCGAGCTTCTGCGAGACCTTCCCGCCACTCAGCTTCAACAGCGTCGGGTACCAATCGACCATGTGAAGCGGTTCGGTAATCGTGCCGCCGGCCTTGATGTGGCCGTCGTAGGTGGCGAACGCGACGACGCGCACGCCGCCCTCGTAGAGGGTGCCCTTCCCCGCGCGGTACTTGCCGTTGTCGGTGACCACGCCCGGCTGCGGGCCGCCGTTGTCGCTGCTGAAGACGAACAGCGTGTTCTTCCGCGCGCCGGCCTTCTCCACCGCGTCCACGATCTGGCCGGCGGCTTCGTCCATCGCGGCGAGCATGCCGGCGTACTTCAGCCGCTCGCCCTTCAGGTTCGGGTACGGCTTCAGGTACTCCGGCGGAACCTGGTGCGGGGCGTGGACCGCGTTGAACGGCACGTACAGGAAGAACGGCTTCTTCCCCGCGTGCTCGCCCACGAACTTCACCGCGTCCTTCGCGATGAGGTGCGTGCTATAGCCCTCGTCGCGAGAGGCCTTGTCGTCCTTGTGCCAGTCGAAGCCGCCGTCGCGCATGTGCGTGAAGTAGTCGAGCGCGCCGTTGTAGTGGCCGTACTGGTGATCGAACCCGCGCTTCGTGGGCAGGAACTCGGGCGCGTGGTGGCCGAGGTGCCACTTGCCGACGATCGCGGTCGCGTAGCCGGCGCCCTTCAATCCCTCCGCGAGCGTCTGCTCGTCGAGGGGAAGCCCGTATTGCGCCCACGGGCGCACGACGCCGACCTGAAGCCCGTGGCGCATCGGGTAGCGGCCGGTGAGGAATGCGGCCCGCGTCGGGCTGCACACCGGCTGCACGTAGAACGCGTCGAGCGTCGCCCCGGCGCGGGCGAGCTTGTCGATGTGCGGCGTCTTGATGTCCTTGCCGCCCATGAACCCGCAGTCCTCGCGCCCGAGGTCGTCCGCGAGGATGAACACGACGTTCGGCGCGTCGGCGGCGGTCAGCCGCGAGCCGCAGGCGAGCGTCGCGAACGTAAGGAGAGCGTATGCGAAACGGAGCATGGAGAGCCTCTTGGTATTTACCCCGTGGGGTGAGATTCCTCAGCCCCGGGCAACGCCCGGGGTTCTGGGCGACGCGGCAAATACCAAGATACGACTCGCCCTAATCGTTGATGTTACCGAGGAAATTCTCGTACTTCTTCCGCGCGGCGAACTCGTCGGCCAGCAGCGCCTTCTGCTTCGCCGTCAGCGCGTCAATCTCCTTCTCCTGCTCAGACAGTTTCTTCAGGTAGGTCGCGTACACTTCGGCTTCCTTCGGGGTGTCGCGGAGGTTCTTGCGGATGCGGTCTTGATCCGTGCTGAGGCGATGAAGATCGGTGGCGACGTGGTTGAGTTCGCGCAGCGTCGAGTCCCACTCAGATTTGATCTTGAGCGCGGCTTCAAGGTTCCGCTTCAGCGCGGGGCTGGCTTCACTCAGCGAGATGAAGTAGCGGATCTGATCTTCCATGCCGTTGGTGAGCGCGATGGTGCTGGTGCCGTCACGCTCCTCCTTCACGGTGAAGTTCTTCGTCTCGCCGGCCTTCACGGTCGTCTGGAAGCGGAACACCTCCGGCGTGTCCTCGACCGGCTTCTCGGTGTCCACGAACTTGAACTGCTGGGCCGTGCGGTTCGGGTGTTCGATCAGCAGCGTGCGGTCCGTCTGCGAGCGATTCACAATCTTGTACGTGGTTTCCTCCATCACCTTCGTCGCGGTCGTAACGATGCCCTTGTTGGCCTTGATGCTGGTGATCTTCTGCGCGCCGGCACCGGCCTTCGGATCGACTTCCGTGCCGAGGTCGATGGCGTAGGAGAGGAGGCGCTCTTCGTTCGGCTGCACGTCAAGAACGCGCGTATCGCCGGCGTACACGCTGCCCTCGAACACCGTGATCGGACCCTGGTTGAGGTGCGCGCCACTTGTGTTCTTGAAGCGCAGCCCTAACAGCGGGTGCTTGGCCTGCACCGCGGGGTTATAGATCGAGACGCGTGTCCCCTCAATGGCCTTACCGACGATGGGAAGCATCGCGCTCTTCTGCCGCGGCAGCGTAACGGGGTGGTCGATGGTGTACTGGTAGAAGTCGCCCAGCGCGGCGGCCGTGGCCGCGTTGCCGACGCCGCCGGTGTTGATCCGCGCCGCGAGTTCCGCCGCGGTGTCGCGCGCGTAGTTCGCGTAACGCCTCGTCCCCTCATCTCTCTTCGCAGCCCCGCCCATGACGTTGGAGTCTTGCGCTGGCGCCGCGCTCAGGAGCCGGGACTTCGTGCCCCCGCTCCGACCCATCACGGGGTCGTCGGTGGTGACGAGCGGCCCCGACAACTCGCCGTCGTTCAGGCCGCTGAGGAAGAACTTCTCGCGGTCGGCCTTCGTCAGTTCCGTCTCCGTGACGCGGCGCTGGAGTTTGGCTGCCTCGTGCAGCGCGCCGATGGCGGGGTCGTCCGGGGCGAGTTGCTTGGCCTGGAGCGCGACCCGCTCGGCCGCCGCGAAGTCGTTCTTCTTGACCAGATCGAAGTATTGGCGAACGAGGGTCGCGACTTCCTGCCGGCGCGCGCTCATGTCGCCGCGATACGTCACCGGGCGCAGCGACGCGAACAGTTCCGGCTCCACCGTGGGCCGGTCGATGTAGAGCGGGTTGTACAGGTCCATCTTGAAGCTGACGGGCCGCCCGCTGATGAGCGCCATCTTGACGCCGTTCCAGTCCTCGTCGGTGGGGTTCTCGACCATCGCCCAACCTTGCAGATACGGCTTGTCCTTCTCAGACATGAGGAGCCGGTACGATGTCTTCCAAATTGGAGCCTCGATGACGTACCCGACCTGCACCTTGCGCTTGCCGTCGCCCGCGAAGTGCAGTTGCACCGCCTTCTTGCCGTTGTCGTGCGACTGCGCCAGCACCTCTAGCGCGCGGCGGAACTCAGATTCGATCACCGGGTTGCTGAACCGCAGGCTCTGGACGTCGGACAACTTGACGGCGCGCATACCTTCGGCACAACACATGTTCAGCACTTCCACGTCCACCGTCTGCGCGCCGGCGGGAACGTGCTGGCGCTCCACGCCGACGATGGT
>CANLGS010000361.1 GCA_947490035.1 Gemmataceae bacterium | reverse complement strand
GCCCGAACACGTCGCGAACATCACGCGGAGCGTGATGACTACACTCCCGGTCGCGAACATCACGCGGAGCGTGATGAGTACACTCCCGACACGGTTTCTGAAATCCGCGAAACCGGCCGGCGTCCGCGGGGGTAGAATGCGTCGTGACCGGTGCCCGACACCGGCCGTTCCATCTCGGAAAGGATCGAAACTCATGATGCGTCTGTCCCGCCTGGGCCTGGCGGCCGTGTTCGCCGCGACCCTCGCCGCCGTCACCGCTCCGGGCGCCCGCGCCGCCGAAGCCGACAAACTCCTGCCGGCCGAATCCGACACCGTCGTCTACGTCAACTTCAAGCAGATCGTCGAAGCCGATGTCGTCAAGAAGTACGCGATCGACCAGATCAAGCAGGCGCTCGCCGGCCAGGACGCGAAGAAGCTCCTGGAGGACATGGGCCTCGACCCGATGAAGGACATCGAGAAGGTGTGGGTCGGCATGTCCGGGTCCGGCGAGGACACCAAGGCGCTCGTCGTCATCCACGGCAAGTTCGAACCGGAGAAGCTGTTCAAGGCGGCCGAGGCCACCACCAAGAAGGACGGCGACAAGTTCAGCATGGTGAAGGACGGCAACACCACCATGTTCAAGTACCAGCCGGAGCAGGGCAACCCGGTGTACGGCACCGTGGCGAACGAGACGACCGTCATCGCCGCCACCGACAAGAAGATCATCGCGACCGCGCTGAAGGCGGCCGAGGGCACGAAGAAGGCGCCGATCAAGCCCGAACTGACCGAACTCATCAAGGGGTTCGACGAGAAGACGACCTCGATGTTCGCGGTGGCGCTGGTGAAGGGGAAGTTCGAGAACCAGAAGCTCGGCGGCGGCATGCTGCCCATCGACCTGTCGGGCCTTGAGAAGTCGCTCCCGAAGACCGACACCATGAGCGTCGTGGTGAAGGTTTCCGCCGACATCAACCTGGAAATCGTCCTGGGGATGGCGGACGAAGACGCGGCCGAAGACATGGCCGGTGCCATCGCGAAACTGATCAAAGACCTCGGCGCGTTCGTCCCGGCGCTGGTCGCGTTCGAGCCGAAGGCCAAGCCGCTCGGCGATGTCATCAAGACGGTCACGTCCGACACGAAGAAGAAGAACGTCACCATCAAGGGCAAGATCACCGGCGACATCATCGGCAAGCTGATGAACCCGGACGGCTGAGTTCCGCCGACGGCTGAACGAACGACACGGGCGGCCACGAGGTCGCCTGTGTCGTTTTGCATTTACCTTGCCGCCCCGAACCCGGCGTTGCCCGCGTTGTCCAGAACCCCGGGCGTTGCCCGGGGCTGAGGAATGTCACCCTTTCAGGGTGAATACGAAATGCAGTCCGAAGGACTGACACTTCTCAGCCCCGGGCAACGCCCGGGGGGACAACGCGACAAACGCTGGGTTCTGGGCGACGCGAGCAACGCCGGGTTCGGGGTCACCGGTTCGCGCGCACCTCGCTGTGTGGTATCCTGGCACGCATGAAAACCACCCCCCTCGCGCTCGCCTTCACCCTATCCTGCGCCGCCTTCGCGCCAGCGGCCGACCCTATCCCACCGAAGCCCGTGGACACGTCTTTCCTCAAGCAGTTCGCCGAGACGCGGCGGTTCACGCTCGGCCGCCCGCAGAACCCCAAGGTCGCGCCCGACGGCAAGACGGTGTTGTTCCTTCGTGCCGAGGTGGACAAGCCGACACTCAAGTTGTTCGAGTTCGATGTCGCCAGCGGGCAGTCGAAAGAGATTCTGTCGCCGCAGACGCTGCTGAAGGGCGGCGAAGAGAACCTCACGCCCGAAGAAAAAGCGCGGCGCGAGCGGATGCGCCTCTCCGCCGGCGGCTTCGCCGACTTCCACTTCGACGCGAGTGGAAACAACGTGCTGCTGCCGCTGTCCGGCAAGCTGTTCGTCTACGAGCGCGCGACCTCGAAGGTCACCGAGTTGAAGACCGGTGACGGCGGGGTGCTCGTCGATCCGAAGTGGTCGCCGGACGGGAAGAAGGTCGCGTATGTTCGCGGCTTCGACGTGTATGTGATCGACCTCGCGACCAACGCGGAAACCGCGGTCACGAAGGGCGGCACCCTCATCAAGACGCACGGCCTCGCGGAGTTCGTCGCGCAGGAGGAGATGGCGCGCTTCACCGGGTACTGGTGGTCACCGGATAGCAAGCACATCGCCTACGAAGAGGCCGACCACACCGGCGTGGAGACGTGGTACGTCGCGGACCCGCTCAAACCGGATCAGAAGCCGCTGGAGCAGTTCTACCCGCGACCCGGCAAGAAGAACGTCGCGGTGCGGCTCGGCGTGATCCCCGTCGCAGGCGGCGAAACGGTGTGGCTCGATTGGGATCGCAAGGAGTACGAGTACCTCGCGGCCGTGCGCTGGGAGGAACACTACCCGCTCACGCTTCAGGTGCAGGACCGCAAGCAACAGAAACTGCTGCTACTCTCCGCGGACATCAAGACCGGCAAGACGAAGAAGCTGCTCCAAGAGAAAGACGCCGCGTGGATTAACCTGGGGGCAAACGGTCCGCAGTGGAACGGTGCGCTCGGCGGCTTCGTGTGGCTCGGCGCGGACAAGGAGGGCGAAGCCGAGATTCAGCACCGCAATGACACTGGCGTACTCAGCAACATCCTCATCCCCGCGAAGCACCACCCCGACGCGTTGATGAGCGTGTACTCGTCGCGGTTCGACACGTTCATCATCTACGCGGGCGGCACCGACCCAACGCAGCGTCACATCTACCGCCACAAGACACGCAGTTTGAACGTGAACCCTGGCTCCGAGAACGATGAGGCACTCACAAGCGCGCCCGGCATTCACAACGCGGTGTTCGGCAAGAACGGCGGGCCTTATGTGGTCACATCGACCACTCTGAAGGCGATGCCCAAGAGTACCGTCTTCAACCGCGACGGCGTGCCGCTTGGCGAGCTGCCAAGCGTCGCGAAAGAACCCGACTTCACGCCGAACGTGAAGGTCGAGAAGGTGGGCGACTTCTACGCGGCCGTCGTGCGCCCGCGCGACTTCGACCCGAAGAAGAAGTACCCCGTGTTGCTCGACGTGTACGGCGGGCCGAAGCACCTGCACGTCGTCCAGGCGATGCGCAACTGGCTCGTCCCGCAGTGGCTCGCGGATCAAGGGTTCATCGTGGTCGCGGTGGACAATCGCGGCACGCCGGGGCGCGGGCGCGAGTGGGAACGCGCCATCTACCAGAAGTTTGGGAGTGTGCCGCTTGAGGACCAAGTGAAGGGGCTTGAGTTGCTGTGCGCGAAGTACCCGGAGTTGGACAAGGACCGCGTCGGGATCGTGGGCTGGTCGTTCGGCGGGTACATGGCCGCGAACGGCGTGCTGCGCAAGCCCGACATCTTCAAAGCGGCGGTCGCGGGCGCACCGGTCACCGACTGGGAGGACTACGACACGCACTACACCGAGCGCTACATGGGCCTATTGCCGGAATCGAAGAAGGAGTACGACGCCGCGAGTCTCATCCCGCTGGCAAAGGACTTGAAGCGCCCGCTACTCTTGGTTCACGGCACCGCGGACGACAACGTGTACTACCGGCACACGCTGAAGCTGTCCGACGCGCTGTTCCGCGCGGGCCGCGACTTCGACGCGTTAGCCCTTCCCGGCGTGACGCACATGTACACCTCCGACGCGGTGGTGATGGAGCGCCTGTGGGCGAAGACGGCGACGTTCTTCAAGGCGCATCTCGGAGAGCCGAAGTGACAAAAGACGGCGAGCCGATCTGCGTGGCGGACCTCATCCGGCGGGCGACCGTCCGGCAACTCCGGCTGCACGCCTGCGGGTGCATGCGGTTGAACCTGCCGAAGCGCAAGCCGCGGCGGGAAGTCCTCCGGTTGATCGAGGTCGTGGAGCGGTACGCGGACGGCGAGGTCGGCGTGGCGGCGTTGAGAGCGGCCTACGCCGACCGGTCGAAGCACCGCATGCCGAAGAAGTGGGCCGGCGATAGTGAATGGGCCTTCACGGACGACAGCGGACTGCAGCGCGTTTGGGACGGGGCCGTCGCAGCGAACAGAACGTACTATCCGGCCGAGAAAGACTACCGTTTTGCATTACCCCGCTATCGCGTCTTCGAGGAGTTGATTGGACCGGACCCGCTCCCGGCCTTCGCCCCGGAGTGGCGCACCGACACTGCGGTGTCACTCGCTCGCGGGATGTACGAGTCGCGCGACTTCAGTGCGATGCCGATCCTCGCGGACGCGCTGCAAGACGCCGGCTGTGATAACGCCGACATCCTCAACCACTGCCGCGACGCGAACCAACCGCACGTTCGCGGGTGCTGGGTGGTCGATCTCGTGTTGGGCAAAGAGTAGCCGTGTTCTGGAGTGTGGTCCGCCGCTCCGCGGCGGTCTTCGCCCGGCTGTGCGATGCGAATCACAAAGGCCAAAAGGCACCGCCGCGGAGCGGCGGACCACACTCCAGACCACGTTCGCGGGTGCTGGGTTGTTGACCTCGTACTCGGCAAACAGTGACGGTATCCTACACGCGGAGGTGACGCGATGACGATTCAACCGCCGGTGCCGAGACCCCTTACCCGCGAGCAGTACTACGAACTCGGGCGCCAGGGGTATTTCGACGGCAGACGGGTCGAACTCATCTTCGGCGAGGTGATCGAAATGAGTCCGATCAATTGGCCGCACGTTGTCGGCTGCCGCAAGACCGCGGAGCTTCTGGAAACGGTGTTCGCGGGCGTTGCGTGGATCGGTCGGAACGATCCGCTCGACCTGACGCACAGCGACCCGCAACCGGATGTTTCCGTCATCGCCGGCCGATTCGAGAACTATGCCGATCATCCCACCACGGCGCTACTGGTCGTCGAGGTGGCAGACGCAACGCTCTCTTACGACCTGACCACGAAGGCGGAACTGTACGCGACCGCGGGCATCCTCGAATACTGGGTACTCGATGTGACCGGGCGCGAGTTGCACGTCTTCCGCGACCCGCTGGCGAACGCGTCGCTTGGCATCACCGCATACCAGTCGCGCCAGACCTTTGGCCCAGCGGACAGCGTTTCGCCACTCGCCGTGCCGACCGCGTCGGTTCGCGTGGCCGACCTCCTGCCGTGATTCTGTTGCCACCCAGAACGCCAAATCACGAGAGTGGCATTCTGGCATTCTGGCCTTCTGGCTTACGGTTCGCTCGTCTTCGGAGGTGTTTTCGGAAATCCTCGCGTGATCTTTTGATACAAGTTCGTTGGCAGATCCCAGAGTTTCAGAAGCCGCTTCTGCACCTTCGTCAACGGCGACAACAGCGTGTGAATCTCACCGTTGACTTC
>CANLGS010000360.1 GCA_947490035.1 Gemmataceae bacterium | reverse complement strand
GAAGACGCGGCCGCGTCTTCTGCCGAAAGCCCCTCCCTTCTTAGGGGAGGGGTTGGGGAGGGGTTCTTCGCACCGCGATTCAGCCTCCTCGACGTTCACGCGATCCGGTTCGGCGCTCCCCTTTCGTGGGCCGCGAGCCGCGCGAACCTGATCCTGTTCAACCGGTGGTTCCAACTCCGCGCGAGTCGGGCCGACCGCCGCCGGTTCTGGGACGCGTACCGCGCGGCGCGGCCGTCGATCCCCGACGCGGCGCGCGAACTGGAGCGCGCGACGCTCGCCTCCAACCGCCGGTTCTGGGTGGCGCGCACGGCACGCTACGCGGGCACGCACCGCACCGTGCGCAAGGTGCGCGCGGGCGCCGTGCGCGGCCTTGCGGTGCGCGATCTGCCCGACGATTTCCTTCGCGCGCTCGTCGCGAACCCGGACGCGGCATTCACGCGACCCGGTACGAGGCTTCTCAAGCAGTGCGTGAGTTCCACCGTCGCGGAACTGGAGATGCCCACCGCCGACGGGCCGCGCACACTTATCCTGAAGCGCGTCAACGTGCGGAACGCGCTCGACCCGCTGAAGAACCTCGTTCGCCGGTCCGCGGTGTTGCGGTCGTGGCTGTTGGGCCACGGGCTACAGGAACGCTGGCTACCGACTCCGCGCCCGCTCGCGGTGTTCCACAAACGCCGCGCCGGAATTCTCCCGGCGGAAGGCTATTTGCTCACCGAGAAGGTGCCGCACGCGGTCGGGTTGTCCGAAGCGGTCCGCGCGTGTCGCGATACGAACGTCCTTCGCGCGTGGTCGGAGAGACTCGCGCGGGTGGTGCGGTCGATGCACGATCGCGGCGTGTCGCACCGCGACCTGAAGGCGCCCAACGTGATGCTGGAGAACGCCGCCACCGACCCCGCCAACGCGACACCGGTCCTCATCGACCTCGTCGGCGTGCGCGCCGGCGCGAGTGAAGTGTCGTTCGCGCGGCGGGCGAAGGAACTCGCGCGCCTGAACGCGAGCTTCCTGACCACGCCGCACGTCACGCGCACGGAGCGACTCCGCTTCCTGCGAGCGTACCTGCGCACCGGGGCAAGACAGGCGGACTGGAAAACGTGGTGGAACGCGGTATCCACGGCGACCGCGGCGAAGGTGGCGAAGAACCGCAAGAGCGGGCGCGTGATCGGATAACCGATAACGTCCGCGAATTGTGAAGAGACGTGTACCCGACCGCCGAAACTATTCCGGTCGCGTTGAAGGCGCAGCGATCCTGTTCCCGTGTCGCGGGGCGATGTGTATGCCGTGTCCGCCGCGCTCCTCGCTCGTTCGCTTCGCAACCCTCGCGGCGCTGCTCAGCGCGCTCGCGGGCTGCGAAGTTCTGCGGGGCGATCTGCCCACGCCCAGCCCGCGCGCCGATGTCGCGCCGACGACATCCACGCCGGTCCCCAGCACGCCGCCGGGCAAGAAGCACACCCGCGGCGGGTACTACGTCCTCTACCACGACTTCGAGATCGACAAGTCCGACCCGCTGTTCACCGAACTCGACGCGCTGCCGGATCAGGTCTTCGCCGAACTCAAACTGCCGCCGACCAACGGCATCGTGCAGGTGTTCCTGTTCGACACGCAGGAGCGGTACGAGAGCTACATGCGGGCGAAGTACCGGAACCTGCCGCCGCGCCGCGCGTACTTCATCGCGGAGCCGCGCATCGGCGGCGCCGACGACCTCAAAATCTTCACCTGGTACGGCGAACACCGCGTCACCGACCTGCGGCACGAACTCACGCACGCCCTCTTGCGTAGCGCGCTAAAGGAAGTACCCTTGTGGCTTGATGAAGGTCTCGCGGGGTACTTCGAGTTGCCGCCGGGTCAGGACGGCGTGAACCCGCAGCACCTCGACGCGCTGCGCCGCGGCCCGTTCCAGCCCGACCTGGCGCGGCTGGAAAAGTTGAAGGACGTGGCCGAGATGCAGAAGCCGGAATACCGTGAAGCGTGGGCGTGGGTTCACCTCATGCTCCGCACCGGGCCGGCCGCGAAGAAGGTGCTGCACGACTACCTGCAAGCGCTCCGCACCGACCCGAACCCCGGCCCACTGCTGCCGAAACTGCGCGAGGCCGTGCCCGAACCGGAGCAAGCGCTCGCCGACTACCTCGCGACCGTCGAGATGCCCAAGCCGCGCAGCCGCGCGAGCGGACCGAAGTAATAAGAGAAAAGTTAGCCGCACGATGAACGCAGAAGAAAGACACGATAAAGGCAGAGAGAGGATTGTTTTCAACACTGCTCTCTGTCTTCTCTTATCGTGTCTTTATCTGCGTTTATCGTGCGGCTAACTCTTCTTCGTCAGTACCACGGAAGGGACGCACCATGATCGCCGTCACCGGCGCGGCCGGGTTCATCGGGTCGAACCTCGCCCACCGCCTCGCCGCCGAAGGCCACTCACTCCTCCTGGTCGATCACGACCTCACGCCCGCGAAGGCCGCGAACCTCGTCGGCCTTCCGCGCTTCGCGTTCAGCCGGCACGACCACTTCCTCGAAGACCTTCAAGAGGGCCGCGTCTGTCCGGACGCGATCTTCCACCTCGGCGCGTGCAGTTCCACCACCGAGACGAACTGGGACTACCTCTTCCGCAACAACGTCGAGTACACGCGACACCTGTGGTCGTGGTGTGCAATGAAGCGCAAACCTTTACTGTACGCGTCGAGCGCCGCGACCTACGGCGACGGCTCGCGCGGGTTCGACGACCGCACCCTGCCGCGCGAACTCAAGCCGCTGAACCTGTACGGCAAGAGCAAGAACGCGTTCGACGTGTGGGCGGTCGCGGAGGTCGCGGCCGGTCAGCCGACCCCGCCGAAGTGGGCCGGGCTGAAGTTCTTCAACGTGTACGGGCCGCGCGAGACGCACAAGGGGCGCATGGCGAGCGTCGTGTACCACACGCACAAGCAGGTGACGGCGACGGGCGAGATGAAGCTGTTCCGCTCGACCGACCCGCAGATCGAAGACGGCGGGCAGAGGCGCGACTTCGTGTTCGTCGGCGACTGCGTCAACCATCTCATGTGGCTGTGGCAGAACGACGCGCCCGGCGGGCTGTACAATTCCGGTAGCGGCGAGGCGCGCACCTTCCGCGACCTCGCGAGCGGCGTGTTCGCCGCGCTCGGCCTGCCGGCGCGCGTCGGCTTCACCGACATGCCGCGCGACCTCGCGGGGAAGTACCAGAACCTCACGCGCGCCGAGGTGTCGAAGTTGCGGGCGGCCGGGTGCGACATTCCCACTACCGCGCTGGAAGACGGCGTGCGCGAGACGGTACGGTGGTTGGAAGGCACGGAGGGCGTGCGCCGCGCCGCGTAGCCTTCCGAAGGCGAGCGGGGGGCGTAAGCCCCCTGATTGCTTCACAGCGCGTGCGAGATGTATATCAATCAGGGGGCTTACGCCCCCCGCTCGCCTTTGATCTTCACGCGGCACCTACGATGAACTTCCTGATCACCGCCGGCAACACGCAGACGCCCATCGACCGGGTGCGGTGCATCACCAACACGTTCTCCGGGCGCACCGGCGCCGCCATCGCCCGCACCGCGTGGGGCCGCGGCCACACGGTCACGCTCGCCACTTCACGCCCAGACGCGCTGTTGGAGTATGGCCTGAACCCGCGCGAACCCGGCGAGCGGTTCACCGTCATCCCGTACCAGACGTTCGACGAACTCGCGTCGCTCCTCCAAGCCCAACTCCGCCCCGGCACCTTCGACACGATCTGCCACTCCGCGGCCGTCAGCGACTTCCTCACGGCGGGCGCGTACACACCCAACTCGGGCACGTTCTTTAACGCCCGCACCGGCCAATGGGAAGCGCGCTCAGGAGCACCTTCGCTCACCGTGCAGGAAGCCGGTAAGATCAAGAGCGCGGAACCGGAACTGTGGGTGCGCCTTGTGCGCGCGCCGAAGCTGGTGGACCGGTTCCGGCAGCCGTGGGGCTTCGCCGGCGTGCTGGTGAAGTTCAAACTCGAAGTGGGACTGAGCGAGCAGGAACTGGTGGACGCGGCGGAAACGTCGCGGGTGCAGTCGGCGGCCGAGATCATCGTGGCGAACACGCTCGACGGCGCCGCGCACTGGGCGTACATCGGGCCGGTCGGCGACAAGTACGAGCGCGTCACCCGCCGCGAGTTGCCCGACCGCCTGGTGCTGGCCCTCGAAGACCTCTACCAGAAGCGGGCGCAGAATGGCTAACGTACTCCTCGGCGCGACCGGCAGCGTGGCCGCGGTGCGCGTGCCGGCGCTGTTCGACGCGCTCACCGCCGCCGGGCACGCGGTGAAGGTCGTCGCCACCACCGCCGCGACGTACTTCTTCGACCCCGCCGCGGTCGGAAGTAACCCCTCCCCAACCCCTCCCCTAAGAAGGGAGGGGCTAGATCCGGCTCCCCCTCCCTTCTTAGGGGAGGGGGTTGGGGGGAGAGGTTATGTCTTTCTGGACGAGGACGAGTGGCCGGGCGATCGCTACCAGCGCGGCGACTCCGTTCTGCACATCGAACTGCGCAAGTGGGCCGACATCTTCGCCGTCGCGCCGCTGGACGCGAACACGCTGGCGAAACTCGCGGTCGGGCTGTGCGACAACTGCCTGACGTGCGTGTGGCGCGCGTGGGACGTGTCGCGGCCCGTGGTACTCGCCCCCGCGATGAACACGCTGATGTGGCAGCACCCGTTCACGCGGCGCCACCTGCGCTCGATTGCCGCCGACGCCGGCGCGGGCCACATCCCGGCGCACCTCGCCGACGACGCGCTCATTTCCCAGATCAACGACCGCAGTCCGACGCTGCGCGTGGTGGCCCCGGTGTCGAAGCAACTCGCCTGCGGCGATATCGGCGTGGGCGCGCTCGCAGAGGTGTCGGAGGTGGTGAACGCAATTCAGTTCATGCTCGGCCGCGCGCAGGCGGCATAAGCCGCTCGCGGCTTCGCAACAAGCGCCCGCCCTCACACCGGAGTCACACATGAAGACGCTTCTGGCCGCCGCGCTCGGGCTAACCCTGTTCGCGCTGTCCGCGAAGGCCGACGACACGCCCAAGCTGCTCGCCAAGTGGGAGGTGACGAAGTCCACCGGCGACACGCCGGTCGGCGCGGTCGTCGAGTTCGCGAAGGACGGCAAGATGACCGCGACCATTAAGGACGGCGACAAGGAGTTGAAGCTCGACGGCACCTACAAACTCGACGGCAAGAAACTGAACGTGAAGCTCACCCTCGGCGAGCAGAAGATCGATCACGACTTCACGATCACCTTCAAGGGCGACGACGGGTTGGAGTTGGAAGACAAAGACAAGAAGATCGACACGCTGAAGAAGAAGAAGTGAGTATTGTTTGGGTAGGTGCCGAGCGGCACGG
>CANLGS010000359.1 GCA_947490035.1 Gemmataceae bacterium | reverse complement strand
GGATGCCGACGTGGCGATTGGCTTGAACGTCCCGCAAACCTCGACCGGCGCGTCCGGCTTCATGTCCCAGGTGTCGATGTGCGACGCGCCACCGCTGAGCCAGATCAGAATCGTCGATTTCGCCGGGCGGCGCGGTGGCGTCGACGCGACCGGGCGCTCTTGAGCCATCGCCAACCCGAGCCAGTTCATTCCACCCGCGACCAGAAAGGTGCGCCGGTCGATGCCCTGGTGAGGTTTGCTCATCACGTTGTGTTACCTCTCGTCGCACTGAGTTCGGCAACGGCTGTGCATCACCTTTCCCGAGGCAACTCGCACGCCTTCAACAACGTCTCCTGCACGGCGAGATCGTGTTCGGCGCCGAAGTCGGACGCCTTTTCGCCACGAATGACCTTGGCCATGTCAGCCGCGTCATCGACGTACCGGGTGTACTTCGGGAACTTGATCTCTTGCGTGCCCTTCTTGTACTCCCCGCGAGGTTGTGACAACGACACACGCGCCGACGGGTTGTCCAGCGGTTGGATGTGGAACGTCCCCTCGGTGCCGCACACCACCAGATGCCGACGGTCGCCCCCTTCCACTTCGAGGGCCGACGACTTCACCGTCGCGGTCGCTTTCGGATAGCTCAGCACCGCGAGCATGTTGTCCATCAGTCCGTCGTCGAGCTTGGAGCCGTGCCGGTTGAACGCCGCTACGTTCTGCGGCTTACCCAAGACGCCGACGACGAGATCGAGGATGTGACAGCCCAACTCGAACATGATTCCGCCCTTGTACTCGGCGAGCGGCTTTCGTCCCGCCGGGTCAACGACCTTGCTCATGACCGCGTGAACCTCGAACACGTCGCCGAGCCAGCCCTTCTTGAGGAACTCCCGGAGCAGCACGACCGCCGGGTTGTAGCGGTACATGTACTCCATCTGCACGAGCAACTTGTTCTTGCTGGCGGCTTCCAGGATGCGCTTGAACTGCGGCAGCGACTCGCCGGCGGGCTTGTCGATGTGGACGTGTTTCCCGGCCGCGACGCACGCCTCCGCGTTGTCCAGCAGGTCGCGCACTCGGGTTTCGATGAGCACCGCTTGCAGGCCGGGCGTTTCGAGCAGTTGATCCCGCATCAACCACTTCAGTCCCTTGTACGGTGCCGCATTCTCCGCGGCCTTGCGAAGGCCTTCGTCCGGTTCCACGATGCCCACGACCTCGTAGTCCGGCGATGCCCGATAGACGGACAATTTCGAGGCGTGCGCGTGGCCGACGCCGATCTGCCCGATCTTGATGCGCGCCTTGGGTTCCGCGGCTGTGCCTGTTCGCACGACCGCAGTGCCCACGGCGAGAACTCCCGTCTGAAGGGCCCTGCGGCGGGTGATTCCGTCCATTTGCGTGTCCGTCTTCTGTGCTGGAAGTTGCAGTTTCGGCACCCGTTACGCGAGGATGCTGCGAATTGCGAACATGGTTGGCGGGCAGTGCCTGGTGATGAAAACCGTGCCGCCCTTCAACGCCGTGTGGTGCTCTGACCTCAAATCAACGACGCGGACGCGCCTGTGCCATTCAGTTCTTCTTGTTCGCGAGCGGCTTCTCGGTCAGCTTCGCCAGAAAGATGTCGTTGCTGCCGCGGTGTGGAAGCGTGTGTTCGCCGAACTTGGCGGCTCCGCTGCACGCACCCGAGAAATACAGGTTGCCCTTGCCGTCCGAAACAATGGTGTAGGCGTGATCGGTACGGTCGCTGCCCGCCTGTACGAACCATCGTTGCACACCCGCGCGGTACTTCACGACCATGATGTCCGACGCGGCGCCGGCACTCGTTCGCGGCGTCCCGTCGAACTCGACTTTCCCTGTGAACGAGCCGGTGAGGAAGCAGTTCCCCTTCCCGTCGGTCGCGTCTCCGAGGCCGTAGTCGATACCCGTGGCGCCTGCGGTCTTGGTCCACAGTCGCTTTCCCGAGGAATCGAAACTCGTCAGAAGTAGGTCTTGTTGCCCCTGGCTGGTCACGGCGCGATCCGCGAGTTTCAGTTCGTTCTTGAACATGCCCGAAGCCCACACGTTCCCCTCGGCGTCTGCGGTGATTTCATGGATCATGGCTGAAGAACTACCGTGACCCGCGTGGAGCCAGCCGGGCTTGCCGCGCGAATCGAATTTCGCGACCAGGACATCTTGCCCCGCCGTGTTGTTAATCTTCTGGCCGCCGAAGGTACTTGCCCCACTCGCGTAACCGCCGACATAACAGTTGCCTTGCTGGTCGGCCGCGACCCCGTGCCCGGAACTCGAACCCGTGCCGTCCGCCGTGTGACTCCACAGCAATTGACCTTCGCTGCTCATCGCCAGACAGAAGGCGTGCGCGGGACCGGCGTGGCCGAGCTTTTCGCCCACGAATCGTCCCTCGCCAACGACAGCCCCTGTGACGAACACGTTCCCGTGCTTGTCCGCCGCGATGCCGTGCCCGCAGTCGTAGCCCGATCCGCCACCGGATTGAATCCAGGCGAGGTTTCCCTTGGGATCGTACTTGGCGACGAACAGGTCGTACTCGCCGCCGTTCTTGACGATCGTCTTCTCGAACTTGGCCTCGGTGCTCTCGTAGTGCCCGGTGACGTAGCAGTTACCAGCAGGGTCCGTTGCGAGCGCGTAGCCGCGATCGATCTTCTCGCCACCGCCGCTCCGCACCCAGAGGAACTTGCCCCGCGAATCGACCTTGGCCACGAAGAAGTCCATGGCGCCGACGCTCGTCAACGAGTGCTCGCCGAAGGTCGCCGTGCCGGTGAACTCGTCCGTGAGTAGGACGTTCCCTTCCGCGTCGAGGGCCATGCCCCGCGTCTTGTCGTGCAACGTTCCGCCCGCCGAGATGGCCCATTCGAACGTTGGTGCTGCTTCTGGTTTGGGGTGTAGCGGCGACGGCGGCTCAGCGCTCGAAACGGACGGCAAGAACGACAGAAAACCGAAAAGCGCAGCCGGAGGCGCGAGCAGCATGGTGACGAGAGTGAGAGTGTGTTTCATGGTTGCTACTCCAAGCCTATTACCGTGGTACGACACGACCGAGGCAGATGCGGAATCCATCTCGCGAGTCGGAATAGTTCACGCCAGCGATGCCGAGGCGCACCGCACAGCGGGCGTTGCCGGGCACGTCGAAGTAGTTGCCACCACGGCACACCGGGCGAACCACAGTTCGCTTCTCGGCGTTCTCGTAGTGGATCTCTTCGTGGCCACCCTTCGGGTCGAAGTGATCGATGACGAACTCCCACACGCCTCCGCACATGTCGGCGAGGCCGAAGCCGTTGCGGCCCTTCGCGCCGTAGTGGTCCACCGGCGACACGAACGCGAAGCCGTCGCTCCACGGTGCCTTCCCGAGCGGCCACGTCTTCTTGCGGCCCGGAAGGAAATCGATCGCGGAGATGTTCAACCGGCCTTCACCTTGTTCGAGGTCGTTGCCCCACCAGAAGTAGTGACTCTCCTTGCTGCCGCCGCGACACCCGTACTCCCACTCGGCCTCCGTCGGCAGGCGATACTCCAATCCTTCTGGCAATCGCCCGGCCTTGCGTTCCCGATCCGTGAGCCAGCGGCAAAAGGCGTTCATGTCGTTGTAGCTCACGCACACCACGGGGAATTCATCGCGGTTCGGGAACGCCCAGTTCGGGTCACGCCAGCTCTTGCCCGCCACCGATTTCCACGGATGAACCACCTTCGTTGTCAGTCGATAGCCATCCCATTCCGGGTCGAAGACCTGCGTCTTGCCGTTCGGCTTCTCGGCATCGGTGACGTACTTGCTCTCGACGGCGAACCTCTTGAACTGTCCGACGCTGACTTCCGTACGGCCCATCCAGACACCGTTCTTCACGCGAGTCAAACGCGGCTTCTCGCCTTCGTACGACTCGCGCTCAGTCCCCGGCTGAGCGCCCCCTTCGATGCCCGTCGCCCACTTCTTCTCCTCCGGAGTGCTGCCCATCATGAACTCGCCGGGCGGGAGGTACACGACCTCCAGAGTGACGCCATCGCCGAGGTCGATCCGCCTGGATTCGCCCGTCTTCGGTTCGGCAGCGTGCAGCGCGGCCAACGGCGCGAACAGCAGTGAGAGGAGAAGCGTGTGACAGCGAACGGCTGGCCGCATGAGATAGCTCTCCGTTGAGACTGTTTTGTCGATACGCGAATAATCGATGTTCGACCCAACCGCGTGATCGAAACTTGGCTCGTGATCCTATCCTGCCAGCCCACGGATCGGCGTTCCCTGTGAGAAACGGTACGGTCGCCGTTGGGCGTCGTGGAACTCGCTGTTCGGGTCGATGCCCATCAGGTGGAAGATCGTCGCGGCGAGGTCGGCGGGAGTGTACGCCTCCGTCACCGGGAGACCGCCGTCCCTGTCCGTCTGGCCGATCACGCGGCTGGGGCGAACCCCGCCACCCGCGAAGAAGCAGGGGAACACGTCGCCCCAGTGATGCCGGCCCGGCGTGAACACCTCGCCCGACGCGTTCTTCCCGCCCGCCGTGATCGGCGAAATCTTCGGCGTGCGGCCCATCTCGCCACACATCACGACCAGCGTTTCGTCGAGCAACCCACGTTGATGGAGGTCGTCGAGGAACCCCGACAGGCAGCGGTCGATGGAAGGAAGCAGTTTGCCCTTGAGGTCGCGAAAGGCGTTCTGGTGAGTGTCCCAGCCGCGGAGGTTCACTTGTACCATCCGCACACCCGCTTCGACCAACCGGCGAGCGACGAGGAACGCCTGCCCCCATTCCTCATGGCCGTATTGGTCACGAACCCGTTGTGATTCTTGCGTGAGGTCGAACGGGTTCTGTCGGCCGTTGCTCATCGTCGAGAGCAGGTTCATCGCCTGCATCCGCGACGCATCCCACGAAGCAAACGTGCCGGATTTCTCTGCCGCATCTTGCGATCGGTGGTGGGCGTCCAGTCGCTGGAGCAGTGAGGTTCGATCCCGGAGGAGCGACTCCTCGATTGCAATGCCGCCGATGTCAGGCAGTTTGAACGATGGGTTCCGACAACTGCTGTTGTCCCACCACGCTTTTGGCTCCTTTCCGGGAGCGCGGGCGGGGTCGTTCGGATCGTCGTGGCTGAAACAGTTGGGGCACGAACCGGCTGCGTCGGGCGCGCGGCACACGGGAGCGAGATCGACACCCCAGCGGGCGTATCGCGGGCCGAGGATGCCGGGACCGCGACCGGGATACTTCATGCCGTTCGCACGCGGCAACTCCACGACGGACGGCAAGCCGATCATATCGCTCGGCCGTGCGTACGCGAGCAGCGAGCCGATCGAGGGCCACTCGAACCGGCCCTGTCGCGGGTTCACGATGGACGCGTTCGTGTCGCCCGGCGGCAGTTCCGTCGTGCCGGTGTGAAGCAGGTACATGC
>CANLGS010000358.1 GCA_947490035.1 Gemmataceae bacterium | reverse complement strand
CTGTGCCACAAATCCAACACGAATCAGCCGAACACGCCCAGTGCGGTCAGCGCCTCACCCAACCCGAACGAACACAGGTTCGCGAGCGTGACGGCCGCCAGGTCGCGCGCCGTCGCGCGGCGGTCGGGCGCGAGCGGGCGCACGAACGCCAGCCCGAAGATCGCGCACTCCGCGACCGGCGCGAACGTCTCCGCGACGAGCAGGTACAGCCACCGATCCTCGAACAGCGGCGGCAGCACGAGCCACACCACCGGGTACGTACACGCGGTCAGCCACACGCCCGCGAACACGCGCACGCGAAGCGAGTGCCGGCGCGACAGCAGCACCACCAGCACCGCCGTTTCGACGGCGATGGTGATGAGGTAGCCGACGAGCATCAGCCGCAGGTATTCGGGAGCGGGCATTGGCTCTTCCTCCGCGGAGCGCGGGCGTCCCGCCCGCCGCTTCGCAAGTGAGGAGGCTTCGGAGTTTCTCTCGAAGCGATACGAGTTGTACAGCAGCGGGCGGGACGCCCGCGCTCCGCAGAGGAAGGCATCACATCATCCGCAGCAGGAACGGCACTTCCGCCAGCACGTGCAGCATCGCCACCGTGAAGTACACGCGGCGCGTCGTCTCGTAGTCGATGCCGAAGCACACCCACAGCACCACCACGACCGACAACCCGAACAGCAGGATCGCGGCCACGCCTCGCGACCACGTCGGGCTGCGCCTCGCGGCGGGGATCGTCTTCAGTTGCCACGGCCACGACCGCATCCCGACGAGCGGGATGAGTATCACCCACACGCCGTAATGCACCATCTCCAAGAACGTGTGCGCCGCGACCAGGAAGTGCGGCGACACGCCGGGCATCGCCCACGCACCCGCGTGATTGGTGAGCGTGTCCGCGCTCAGCGCCTTCGGCGCGAACGCGAGCGTCACCTGATCCGTGCCGGGCAACTCCGGGGAGTCGCGGAGTTGCCACCACAACGCGAGGAGCAACACGGGGACGCAGCACACCGCACACCGGTACGCGAACCGCCACGCGGGGCGCGACCGGCGCAATTCGCGGTCGAGCAGCCACATCGCCATAAGCGGATGGAGGTACACGAGTGCCATCGGCAGCGCGATCGGGTTCAGCCACACGCCGGCGCACGCGAGACACGCGACCGGCCACACCCACCCGCCGTCGAACCGCGGGTTCATGCGCGACCGCATCCACACCAAGAGCGCAATCCAGAACAGGAACGCGGTACACCAACCCGCGTAGAAGCTCATGCCGAGGTCCGCGTCGGAGAAGTACTCCATTGCGGCCGGCAACGCGGCGTAGGCGGCGCTCAGCCCGACGATACCGAGTGCCGAGACGAGGAAGAAGCCCCACAGTTTCCCCGTGCGCGCGGGCAACCGGCCGAGCGCGTAGCGGGCCTCGAACCAGTTGTGCGGACCCGCGAACAGGAACACCGTGGCGAACGCGAACGCCACCGGCAGCAGGCCGGACAGCACCGCGGCGCCGACCGCCAGCGCGACGAAGCCGCAGGCAAGCGCCAATCCCGGCACGCGGGCCGCGGGTGAAGCGACGGTAGGAGCGACAACGGACATACGCTCAACCCTTCCAGACCGAAGAGAAGAGCCGCAGATGACGCAGACGCACGCAGATTAAAGCCAAGCAGAAGAGTTCTTCAAAACTCTCTTGGTCTTCTGTCTTGATCTGCGTTCTTCTACGTTATCCGCGGCTCTTCTCTTTGGTATTGATCCGCGGCCCTACTTCAGCCACTTCACGCAGAACTCGATTGCGGCTTTGCGGTCGTCGTCGGTGACCTTGTGGCCCACGCCGGCGTTCACGCGAACCACCAGCCTATCCTTCGCACCGGCCTTCGCGAAGGCGTCTTCGGCCACCTTGATCGCGATCTTCGCGCCCTCGACCGGGCAGTTCGGGTCCATGTCGCCGTTCGCGATGAACAGCGCACGCGAACCGGTCGCGAACAGCGGCAGCAGGTTCGGGCAGTCGTAGTCGTCCAGAATCCCCGGAATCACCTTCGACCACAGCTCGCGACACACCTTCTTGTTCACCATCGGTTCGCCCAAGTCTTTCGCGGCGGTCTCGTGCGCGGCCTTGATGGTGTTCGCGCGGCCCTGCCACTTGTCGTTTTCGAGGCTCCATTTGAAGCTCTGCACGCCGATCAGCGGGGCCGCGACCTTCACGCGATCATCCACCGACGCCGCCAGCCACGTCTGGATGCCGCCCATGCTGATGCCCATCATGCCCATCCGCTTCGCGTCAATGTTGTCGCGCGCCTCCAACACGTCGAGCAACCGCCACAAGTCCCAAACGGTGTCGTAGTAGAACGGGTGTTCCATCGGCTTGCCGGCGGGCACCTGCCACGCCTTCGTGATGGCCGCGACGTAGGCGGTCGAACCCTTGCCCGCGTTCGCGCGCCCGCCATGGTAGCGGGCGTCGATGGCGACGCCGATGATGCCCTGCTTCGCGAAGTCTTCGAGCCACGACTGCACGCCTTCCTTGCTTCCGCCGGTGCCGTGCAGCACGATCATCACGGGGAGTTTGCCCTTCGCGCCGGCGGGCGCGACCATCAGCACCGGGACGCGCTCCACGATGCCGTCCTTCTTCTCGCTCGCGAACGACCACCGCGAGTACACCAGTTTCCCCTTCTCGGTCGGCTTCGCCTCTTCCACCGCGGCCGGCACTTTCGGCCGGTCGAGCAACTTGAGGAACGCGGCCTTCGCTTTCTCCGGCGCGAGCGGTTCGGCGCTCCGGGCGAGCGGGGGACGTAAGCCAACCGAGGTGATGACGATCAATGCGGGGAGGAAGGCGAGGCGCATGCGCTGACTCCTACAGAGGGTTACGCCCACGATGATTGACCGGCGCGGAAAAGGCAACTGTTATCCGCGCCGCGGGTGAGTAGTCATCACGCTCCGCGTGATGTTCTTCGCGCCTTCCGCGGGCGGTTCGCGCCGCCGCATCGCGCGGAGCGTGACGACTACTCACGAGAATGTCGTCGTCACGCTCCTCGCGATGTCGGTGCCGCGCCAGGCGGTTTCGACAGGTTACGAGCCACGCACAATCCATCACGCGGAGCGTGATGTGATGACTACTCTCACGGACCTGAATACTCGCAATTGACCAGAACGCGAACTCTGCGTATTGTCCCGCCGCTCGCGCGCCCCGGACGTTCACCGGCGGCGCGGTCGTAACACACCGGGACGGGCACGGATGCGCGTTCGCAGTTGGCTGATCCGCGGGCTGATCCTCGCCGGGGTCGCGGCTTTCGCCGCGCTCGCGTGGGTCGCCAGTTCGTGGGTCAGCCCCGACCGCGTGCGCGAGAAAGTCGTCGGCACCCTGTCCGAACAGTTCGACGACGTGGACGTTCACGTCAGCTCGGCGCGCATGCGCATCCTCGGCGGCATCGCCGTCACCGACCTGCGCCTCACCCGCCGCGGCGACCCGCCCGACCGCCCGTTCCTCTCGGTGCCCAACGCCATCCTGTTCCACGACAAGGAGCAGTTGAACCGCGGCCGGCTCGTCATCCGCAAGGTGGAACTGGAGAACCCGACGATCCGCATCGACCGGTCCGCGGACGGGAAGTGGAACGTCGCCGAGGTCGTGAAGCCCGGACCCGCGGACAAGCCGATTCCCACGTTCGTGGTGAAGGGCGCCACGGTCATCGTGACCGACCACGCGCCGGGCGCCTTGCCGCCCGCGACCTTCACCGACGTGCAAGGGACGCTGCTCAACGACCCGCTCCCGACGCTCACCGTGCAGGCCGGCGGCGCGTCCAAGCCGTTCGGCCCGGTCAACGTGCGCGGCCGACTGAACCGCATCAACAACCACCTGTCGCTGTCGGTCGAACTGGCCGAGTTCCCGGTGGGCGCGACGGTCATCTCGACGGCCCAGCGGTTCGCCCCGGAAGCCGCCCCGCACCTCGCCAGACTGACCGCGGTCGCCAACGTGAAGGCCGACCTGACCTACGCGCCGGAAGCCACCCCGCAGTGGCGCCACGACGTGAAGTTCGACGTGAAGGGCGCGCGGTTCGAGCACCCCGACCTGCCGTGGCCGATCGAGAAGATCGCGGCCACCGTGCGCAGCGTGGACGGGCGCGTGAAGGTGGACGACGCGACCGCGCAGGTCGGGACGGCGAAACTCAGGGTCTCTCTCGAAACGCGCCCCGACGCGCCGCCGGTCGCGGCGGTCCCTGGCGAAGACCCGCTCCGCCGCATCGAGGACCGTCTCCAGAAGCTCGACCTGGCGGTGACCGGCGTGCCGCTCGACGACAGCCTGTTCGACCGCCTGCCGGAGAAGCTCAAGAAGGGCCGGCGGATGTTCAGCCCGACGGGCGAGGTCGATCTGGCGTACAAGTTCGCGCGCGAGGGCGCCGGCTGGAAGCGCGAACTGGAAGTGCGCCCGAAGCAGGGCGGCATGACCTACGAAAAGTTCCGCTACCCGGTGTCCGACGTGCGCGGGCTGGTGAAGCGGGTCAGCACGCACGCCGGCGGCGAGAGTACCAGCATCGACCTCGTCGGCACCGCCGCCGGGCAGTTGGTCACGGTCAAGGGCCGCATCGACGGCGACGGCGACGACCCCGCGATCACCCTGCGCGTCACCGGCACGAACGTCCCGGTGGACGACCAACTCTACGCCGCGTTCCCGCCGAAGTACGCGAAGATCGTGCGCGAGTTCCGCGCCAGCGGGCGCGGCGACTTCGTGGCCGAGATCACGCAGCACGCCGGCGTCAACCTGACCGAGAACGAGTTCCGCATCGACATCAAGGACGGGAAGCTGAACTACACCGCGTTCCCGTACCCGCTGGAGAAGCTGAAGGGGCGGCTGGTGGTGCGCACCACCGCGACCGACGCGACCCGCCCGCTGCGGCCGGGCGAACCGCTCCGCGCGGTGCCGGACCGCGAGGAGGTCATCTTCGACGGGTTCACCGCGACGCACGCCGGCGCGCCGGTGTGGATGAACGGCTCGCGGCGCCCGGTGCCCGACGGCCGCGACCGCAAGCTCGTCGTCCACGTCGGCGGCACCAACGTGCCTCTCGACGCGGACCTGCGCGCCGCGCTGGTCGCGGTGAAGGCGGACAACCTGTGGGCCGCGTTCTCGCCGACGGGGCACCTCTCCTTCACCGCCGACGTGGAGGTAATCGACCGCGCGCCCACGGCCGCGCGGCCGGACTTCAACCCGCCGCTCGACCCGGCCACCGACGTGAAGGTGACGTTCGGGTTCTCCGGCCCGACCGTGACGCCGAAGTTCTTCCCCTACGAACTGACCGACTTCTCCGGGTGGCTGGAGTACAAGAACAACCGGCTCGACGTGGCGCACGTCGCGGCGCGGCACGGGGTGAGCCGGTTGAAGCTCGGCG
>CANLGS010000357.1 GCA_947490035.1 Gemmataceae bacterium | reverse complement strand
TGGCGGCGCGTGCGGGACATTATCGACGTAGCGACGCGATTCGGGTGGAGAAAACGGTTGCATCTTGCCCGCCTCCGGGATACTTTGCCCAACCGACACCGACTCGCTCATCCAAACTACGCGCTCGCGCCAAAGGGTCGCCCATGAGCCCGAACTGGTACTACGCCAAGGACGGCCAGCCCGAACAGGGGCCGTTCACCTCGGCCCAGTTGAAGGTACTCGCCCTCAACGGTCAACTGACCGCGACCGATAAGGTGCGGCGCGAAGACATGACCGACGGCATTTTCGCGAGACAAATCAAGGGGCTGTTCCCACCGCCCGCTGTGCCCGTTCCGCCCCCTGTTCCCGCTCCGACGCCGGAAAGCCCCGTTCGGGTAGCGGTCGAGCAGGCGGCGTTCGGCGCCACGCCCGCGAAAGCCTTTCCGCCGCTTCCCCCGCTTCCGGTTGAGGATGCTCAGGTCGTCGAGGCGCTACCGCTCCCGGACGAGGATGTCGAGGTCGTCGAGGCGCTTCCGGTGCCGGACGACGAAGGGCCGACCGCGACGGAACAAGTGAAAGCGAGTGCGCCGCCCGCCTTGCCACCGGTGGCCCGACCGGTCGCGCGCCCCGTCGCGGTTCCCGCGCGGCCGGCAGCCGAGACGCCGAAGGCTCGACCGACCGCCCGCGCCGTCGCGACTGCTCCCGCCGCGGTCGCGCCTCCCCCGCCGCAGGAGATGCCGCCGCTCACCTCCAGGCCGACCGCCGCACAGCACCGCGACACCGGAGAACTCGTCCCGCTCGAATTCGGGTGCTGCTGGAACAACCTGGAGAAAGCCGACCTGAAGGGCGAAGACTTGCTCTACTTTTGCGCCACCAAGACTCGGCTCGCGGGGTCCGTGGGCAGCAAGGTGATGGGCCTGTTTTCGGGCAAATCGGCCCCCCAGCCGGTCTACCACCTGGCGGTCTTTCGCGGGGAGGTGGTGCTGCTCCACCTCGGCCCCGAAAACCGCCCCGTGCCGGCGGCCCGCCTCCCGATCGACACCCTGACTTGGCGGTTAGCCCCGGCGACCGAGTCGGGGGCCGGAATCATGTCGCTGTTCAAGAAGCCGACCGCGGAGGAGCAAGCCGACCGCGCCCGCACCGTGAACCTGACCATCGCCGGCGGCGGCGCGGAACACCAGCTCCAGTTGTTCCAAACCCGCGCGATCGACGAGTTGAAGCAGTTGCTCGTGAAGTTGGTACTCGGACGGGCGGAAGCGCGGGTCGCCGAAGGACGGTACCACCAGGCCGAGCAGATCCTCGACCGCTTTCCGCCGGACAGCGATGTCGCCCCCGCGGCGACCGCACTGCGCGAGAAGATGGGGACGGTGGCCGGGGTCGAGGCCGACTACCAGGGCGGACATCCCGAGATCGCCGGGCCGGTGCGCGGCGCACTCCGCTTCGACGCGCTCGGCGTCGAGTTCTTCGTCGCGGAAACGGACGCGTCGTGGCGGTTGCCCTACTCGCGAGTCGTCAAGCTCTACGAGCCGCGACCCGGACGCTTCCCGCCGGAATACGTCCGCTCGGTCGAGGTCACTAGGAAGGCCGCGCTGGCGGGCATCGCGACCGCGAAACTCGCTCGCCGGAGCAGCAACATCGCCATCTCGCTCGGGGCCGAGGCGGGCCTCATGGCGGCGAAGAGTAAACTCGCGTCCGCGAAGGTCGGCCCGCCCTTCCACAACCGCCTCGTTCTGATCGTGCGGACCGAAGACGGGAGCCGCGTGAAACTCGTCTTCGACATCGCCGGGAACCGCCGTCAAGAGGTCGAACAGCAGACGGCGACGTTCTACGCGAGCGTCGCGGCGGTCGCCGACCGGTTCGCGCCCGCCGAGCCGAGTGAGCCTCCGCAACCCGCCCGCCGCGCCAAAATCGTCGGGTGTCCCAAGTGCCAGGTCAAACTCCGCGCCGCCCGACCCGGCGTCATCCAGTGCCCGCGCTGCATGGCGAAGGTGCGCGTGCAGGAGTCGCAGTTCTCCGCGTGAGTGTTCTACCCCGAGGTTCGCCGTGACCGGTTCCTGGTACTACATCGCCGATGGTATTCCGAACGGGCCTGTTCCGCTGAGCGAGCTACAGGCCCGGTTCCGCGCCGGCCAACTCCGCCCGCTCGACCTGGTCGGGTGCGACGGCATGCGACACTGGCAGTTCGCCGCGCTCGTCGGCGGACTCGTGCCGACGCCGTGGGCGCCGGCCGTTGACCACGGCACGTCGCCTTCCCCCGGTAGCGGGTTGCTGCCCGCCCTGTCGCGTGTGGCGAGGCACGCCACCGGTCACCGCGGGAGAACCTCGGCCGATTCGCCCGCCCTCGACGGTCTTCGGCATCGCGTTCGGCAGCTTTCGGAGCAACAACTTCTCTCGCGGGAACACTTCGAGTTGCTGGTCGAGTTGCTCGGCCGTTCGACCGGTGAAGCGGGACCGGTGGCGTGGGCGCGCCACCGGTCCCGCCCCGGCAGGCGCTTCCGCCGTCCGGGTCACGACGCCGCCGGTGTCGTTGACGCGGGCGGCGACGAAATTCTCGATGCCGTGGCGTGCGACGTGGCCGACGGCGAGGAGGTGTACGACGCCGTCGATTACGGCCCGGAAGCCTACGACGACGACGCGACCGGTGACGCGGGCGACGATGACGACTTTGAAGACGGCGACGACTTTGAAGACGGCGACGACTTTGAAGACGGCGACGACGTGGGAGAAACGGACGACGAGACGAATGACCTGGCCGGAATGGACGACCTCGACGGGGACGTGGACGGCGGTGTGGATGGCGGCGACTTCGGCGGAGACGACTACGGAGGTGGAGGCGACTTTGGCAGCGGCAGCGATGACTGATTAATCCCGCGCCGCGCGTCACTTGCGTTGCAATCTCGCTGCGCGGGGGTTCGACTGCTACGATAGCAGCGGCCGAACCCTGCCCGCGAAAGGCGATTCCGTGTCCCCCGCCGACGAACTCGCGTCCCCGTTCCCCGACGACTTCCGCGCCGCGGTCGCCGCGCGCCTCGCGTCGGGCGGGTACGCGATCGTCGGGTGGGAGCCGAACGGCGTGAACGTCCGCCCGCCGGGCGGGGGCGACGAGCAGTACATCGGCCTGACCAACCTGCACCGCCGGGCGCGCGCCGCGGACCCGCTCGAGTGGCCGGAGATGATCGGCGCGTTTCTTGAGCGGCTCGCGCGCGCCGTCAGCGCGCCGGACATCCCGCACGACCTCGCCACCATCACCGACCGCCTCCGCCCGCGGTTGGGCCGGCCGTTCGACCGCACCGCGGCGCACCCGTGGGGCGTCCCGCTGCCGGGCACCGGGTTGGAGATCACGCTCGTCGTGGACTTCCCGCACACGATGGCGTTCGTCACCGACGAGATGTTGAAGCGCAGCCGCAAGCGCGGCGAAGACCTGCTCGACGTGGCGATCGAGAACCTGCGCGCCGCGACGCCGCCGGACTTCTTCGACCGCGCGTCGCCGGACCACGACATCTACATCGGGCACACCGGCGACAGCTACGACGCGACCCGCGCGCTCTTGGTTGAAGAACTGATGCCGGACTCGCCGGCGGGGTTCTGGGTGGCGATCCCGAGCCGCGAGGAACTGGCCGTGTGGCCGGTGTCGTTCCCCGCGATCAAGGACGTTCACGGCTTGCACCTGTTCGCGACGGAGAACTTCCGCGAACACGCGTACCCGATCACCGACGACGTGTTCTGGGTGTGGCAGGGGATGTGGCACCCGTTCATCACGCTGAAGAACGGCGACTCCGTGATCGACCCGCCGGACCTGTTCATCGAGGCGCTTCAGGAGCTGGAAGGGCCGCAGCCGGGGTAAGGTTTGAAAACCGAAGAGCCGCAGATAACGCAGAAGAACGCAGATCAAGACCAAAGAGAAGAGTGTTTTCAAGAACTCTGTCTTCTGCCTTAATCTGCCTTAATCTGCGTTCTTCTGCGTTATCTGCGGCTGCTTTTTCTTCAGCTCTTCATCGCCCCGCGTCACTCAAGAACCTTTGAAGCAGTTTGCCGCTGTTCGTCGCGTCGAAGGGCGCGTCGAAGTGCGCGAGCGCAGCGGCACCGCCGGATGTGGCGCCGGTCACTTCCTTCGCCTGTGCCGCGAAGTACACGCGCGCACGGTCGCCGGTTTTGTCATCCACCGCGCGAACGTGAACCTTCAGGCGCGGTTGCTCGCCCAGGCTGACCGCGACCAACCCGCCGCGCCCGTCCTTCACCGCGGGCAGCAACTTCTTCGCTTCCGCCGTCTGGCCCGCCAGTTTCATGATCGGCTTCTGCGTCCAGTCGCGGTCGTCGTCGGCCGCGACCCACACGGCCGCATCCGGTGGCACCGCCGCGAGCATCGTTCGGAAGCCGCCGCGGAACTGCGTCCCGCCGGGGCCGTCGTTCTTATCGACCGCGTCGAAGTCCTTCTCGTCGAGGCCGAACACCCACACCGTCGGCGAGACGCGAGCGAGCAGAAGCGGGAATTTGCCGACCACGACATCGTGGCGTTCCTTCTTCCCCGCGACCGGCTTCGCCTTGAGCTTCTTGAAGAACTCGTCTTCGTCCGCCAGCGGTTGTTTCAGCACGAGTACCAGCGCGAGCCGCAACGCCTCCTCGCCTTCGCCCAGAGTGACGCCGCCGGCGATGTGGTCGATCTGTGTGAGTTCGACGCCGAGTTGGTCGATGACGGTTCGCGCGGCGTCGGGCAGACCGGTTTGCGCGAGAACGGCACGCGGGTCTTGTTTGGTGCGCTCCGCGTAGGCGAGCAGCGGGCCGAGTTGCACCGCGAACGCGACGTTGCAGTCGGCGCGCAGATAGCCGAGCGCGGCGAGTTGCGAAGGCGGCTTCGCGGTCGCGACGAGCGGGGTTGGCCGCGCGGGCGCCGGCTTGTTCTTCGCGCGCCAGTACACGACGAACGGCGGCAGCCCGGCGAGCAGAACGCCCACAACCGCCGCGACGAAGACGCCGAACATGCGGCGGCCCTCGCCGGCCGTGCGGGACACGCGTTCCGGTCCTCCTCCGGTGGTGGGCGCCGGCGTTGCGCCGTCCGGCTGTTCGGTGTAGCTGTGGACCGGGAACACGTCGCCGCACCGCGGGCACGCCGCGCGGCGGTTCTCCGGCAGCGCGGGCAGCGCCAGCGCGGTGTTGCACGACGGGCAGGACAGCCTGATGCTCATGCGGAGTCTCGCGACGACAGTGGGCGATACTCCATCATACGAACGGCTTGAACAACTCGGTGGTGAAGTACCGCTCCATTCGGTCCGGGAACACCGTTACCACTTGCGCGAGAGGGTCATTCAACTGACGAAGTGCTTCGAGCGCGGCGCGGTAGTTCAGCCCGGAACTCGGGCCGACCGGGAACACGAGGCGG
>CANLGS010000356.1 GCA_947490035.1 Gemmataceae bacterium | reverse complement strand
TGGGGAAAGGCACCCCGGGTGAACTCCCGAAGCAGCCGGCCGCGGTCACCAAGCAGTGGCCTTACGAAGACCTGCTGTGGGCGCTGCTCAACAGCAAAGAGTTCCTGTTCAACCACTGACCGTGTCTCGTGCGGTAAGCCTGGTCTTCTCCAGCTCAGCGTTCGTCGGAGGGCACTCATGTTAAAAGTAACTGGCAACGCGACTCGCAACTGCGAGGGCACTAGCCGTAGGGACTTCTTGCGACTTGGTGCCCTGGGCCTGGGCGGTCTCACGCTGCCCGACTTGCTGCGCCTGCGGGCCGCCGAGGTTACGGCCGGCAAGCCGGCGGCCGATACCGCCGTGATTCTGCTCTGGTGCGACGGCGGGCCGTCGCAGTTCGAGACCTACGACCCGAAGCCGGACGCGCCCGCGGAGTACCGGGGTCAGTGGAAGGCCATCAAAACCAAGGTTCCGGGCGTCCACTTCAGCGAGTTGCTGCCGAAGCAGGCCGCCCTCGCCGACAAACTCGCGGTCATTCGGTCCTGCGCCCACAAGGAGAGCGGGCACGGGAGCGCGGTCAAGAACCTCAACACCGGCTACCCGCACCCGCCGAACACCAACGAGGGCACCTTCCTGTACCCCTCGGTCGGCTCGACCGTCGCCAAGGTCCGAGAGGACGACCGGCGCAAACTGCCGCACTACGTCAGCGTTCCCGCGGTGGGGATCTTCAAGGGCGAACCGGGCGGCGGCGCGTACCTGGGGACCGCGTACGAGCCGTTCGGCGTGAGCCCGGTGGACGGTCCGAAGGCGGTGCAGGTGCCGGGCGAACTGACCGCCGAGCGGTTGCTGAACCGCAAGTCCCTGCTGGGTTCCGTCGATCGGATGCGCCGCGACGTGGACGCGAGCGGCATGATGGAGGGGATGGACACGTTCACGCAGCAGGCCTTCGAGATGGTCACCGGCAAGGCCGCCCGTGAGGCGCTCGACCTGAGCCGCGAAACGCCCCGGACCCGGGAGAAGTACGGCACCGCTCTTGAGCAAAAGCAGTCCTGGGGTCAGAACACGCTCCTGGCCCGCCGGCTGGTCGAGGCCGGGGTGAGTTTCGTCACGGTCGGCTGCGGCGGGTGGGACGACCACGGCGAGGGTCTCGTCAACAACATGCCCCGGCGCGCGCCCGTGTACGACACGGCCGTGGCCGCGCTGATCGAGGATCTGCACGAGCGCGGGCTGGACAAGAAGGTCGTCGTCCTGGCCTGGGGCGAGTTCGGCCGCACGCCGCGCATCAGCAAGGGCGGGCGCGACCACTGGCCGAGCAGCATGTCGGTCCTCCTCGCGGGCGGCGGGCTGAAGATGGGGCAGGCGATCGGCACCACCAACGACAAGGGCGAGAGGCCGAAGGACCGGCCGCTGCACCCGAACGACGTGCTCGCGACGGTTTACAAGCACCTGGGAATCGACCACACGCGGACATTCGTCAACCCCGCCGGTCGCCCGGTCTCGGTGCTGCCGCACGGCGAGCCGATCAGCGAGTTGGCGTGATGCCGGACTCCCACCACGAGACCCGCGTCAAGACTGTCCTCCACGAAGAGCGCCGCTGGCCTGAGTTCGGCCTTACGCTTCACTCCTTACCCGCCGTGCGCGACGGAAGGTGCTGGCGGTACGACACCGGCTGTGGTATACCCTCTTTACCCGCCCACGGCCGGCCCCGCCGGTCCCGCCCGACACCGCTTGTTAACCGTTCGACTCAGCCTGGAGGGACGGCGCGCCGATGCGCCCGCACCGGCCCCGACTTTCCGGCTCGCACAAGGAGCCAACCATGTCACCCGTAAAGTTCATGTACCCCGCACTGGTCGCGGCGCTCGGGGTCGCGGCGCTCTTGGCGTCGAAGGAAACCGGAGCCGCGGCTCCGGAACCGATCAAGAAGCCCGCCCCCGCGAGCAAACTCGACCTCACGCCGGAGAGCGCACCGAAGCTGTTCGCGCTGCTCCGTCCGCAGGCAACCGAGTGGCGGCACCTCCAGGTTCAGTGGATGACCGATGTCGTCGCGGCCCGCAAGCTCGCGGCCAAGGAAGACCGGCCGCTCGTCGTCCTGTACACCGGCGGGGCCGGGTATAACGAGCCGCTGGGCGTGTGCTGAAGCGCCGCCTCGCACCACCTGTCAGGTGGCTCGACCCTGTACACCGACGCCGCGATCAAGCTGCTCAACGACAAGTTCGTGTGCTTCGCACCGGGCTGGTACATCAACAGCAAAGATGACGTGTACCAGGCCGCGTGGAAGCGGTTCTACAGCGCGAAGCCGAACCCGGACGAGGGCAGCGGGTGACTGCACGGCACCCAACTGGTGCTGATGACACCGTCCGGCCGACTCCTCACCGGGCGGGTCAAGGACCGGAACGGACTGGCCGCCGCACTCCAAGAGGTTCTGGACGCGTACGTGAAACTGCCGGAAGCGGACCGCCGGCCCAAGGCCATCGACGGTGACATCAAGCCGCAGTTGCCGCCGCCGGTCGGCGGGTTGGTGCTGACGATCTACGACCGGCCGCTCGGCCGTAGCGCCACGGGCCAGTACCGCCACCCCGAAGGCGACGACTGCGGCGGCTTGCGGACGCACGCGCCGCACGGCCAGCGCAGTTCGCTGTGGCTCGCGGCCGACGAGTGCAAGTCGCTGGTTCCCGAGAAGCCCGAGAAGGGGCAGACGCAGACGGTGCCCGCGAAGCTCGCCAAGCGGATCTGGCTCTACGGGCTGGTGCCCCAGACGCTCTGGGTCGTCGAAGAATCCTGGAAGCCGGATTCCGTGCGCGCCGGTGAACTCGCCGTGACAGTCGAGGAGGTTTCGCCACAGACTATCCGCATGCGCGTTCACGGGTCCGTGCTGCTGGCCGCGCCGAGCGCGCTTCACACCTGGCCCGACCGCAAGTTCGTTAAGAACCTGGAAAACCGCTACGACGCCCGGCTCGAAGGTACGATCGTGTACGATCGCGCGAAGGGGAAGATCACGCGATGGGACATGGCGGTGCTGGGCGACTACTCCGGGCGCTGGTTCGCGGGCAACAGCGGGTGGAAGGAGGCGACGCCCGAAGCGCCGATGCCGGTCGGGTTCGCGTTCGAGATCGACCCGACCGCGTACGACCTCCCGCCGGAGCGCCGGCGCCCGCGCTCGTTCATGCACGCCTACATGTTCAAGGAGCGCGAAGAGTTCTACTGGGATCCCGACAAGTGGCTGGAAGACTGGAAGAAGCGGCAGCCGAAGTAACGGCACCGTCGTGGCAGCAACGAAAGGGTCGCCCTGTGTCGGCGACGTTTGCCAGAAGCGTGAGTCGGAATCGAGGAACCTCTCATGTCGAAGACTTGTGACGGCGTGTCGCGTCGGAACTTCCTGCGCGTCGGCGGTCTCGGCGCCGGCGGGTTGCTCTTACCGGAGTTGCTCCGGCAGCGGGCTTCGGCCGCTCCGACGAGTCGCGCATCCACCGACGGGTTCGGCCGGGCGAAGTCGTGCATCCTGCTGTTCATGGGCGGCGGGCCGTCGCAACTGGCGACCTTCGATCTCAAGCCGGACGCGCCCGCCGAGGTCCGCGGCGACTTCAAGCCGATCGCGACCGACGTGCCGGGGTTACAGATCAGCGACCACCTGCCGCTGCTGTCCCGGCAGGCGCACAAGTACGCCGTCATCCGCTCCGTCACCGACCCCTACGTCGGCGGGGCGCACGGCCAGAGCGTGTACCTGGCTCTGACCGGGCACCACAGCCCGCGCGTGCAGGGCGACGACGTTCGCCCGTCGTCGGAGGACTACCCGTGCCTCGGGTCGGTCGTGTCACGGTTCCAGACCGGGCCGCAGGCGGTGCCGCCGTTCGTCTGGCTGCTGGAGATGTACCGGCACACGTTCGCCGGCGAGGGCGGCGGGTTCCTCGGCAAGCGGCACGACCCGTTCCGCGTGCTGCAAGACCCGAGCCGCCCGAACTTCGAGGTGCAAGCGCTCCGCCCGCCGACCGACGTGCCCTCGGTCGGCTCGGCGAGCGGCGCGCGCTGCTGAACAAACTCGGGCGGCAGATGGAAGGGCAACTGAAGTCGTCCGGCGCCGGCGACCTGGGCGCCAACTACGAGCAGGTGTTCAACCTGATGAGTTCGCCGAAGTTCCACAAGGCGTTCGACCTGAAGGCCGAACCGGAGCGCGTCCGCGAGCGATATGGCAAGACGAAGTTCGGCCAGGGCACGCTGCTCGCGCGGCGGCTGGTCGAGCACGGCGTGCCGTTGGTCACCGTGTTCTGGAACGGCACGGACCCGTCGAACTGGGACACGCACTACGAAGAGACGAAGCACCTGAAAGTGTTGCTCCCGCCGACCGATCAGGCGTTCGCGGCGCTGCTCGGCGACCTCCAGGCTCGCGGCCTGCTGGACGAGACGCTGGTAGTGTGGATGGGCGAGTTCGGCCGCGCCCCGCGGATCGAGGAGAAGGGCGGGCTCGGCCACTGGGGGCGCTGCTACTCCGTCGTCCTGGGCGGCGCGGGCGTTAAGGGTGGGCAGGTGCTCGGCAAGTCCGACCGCTTCGCGGCCTATCCCGCGTCGAACCCCGTCACCCCGGCCGACGTCGTCACGACGATTTACCACAGTCTGGGAATCGCGAGCGACACCGAAGTCATCGACCAACTCGGGCGCCCGCTCAAGCTCTGCTTGGGTTCCGTGATCCGACCGCTGTTCAGTTGACCCCGCGGAGCGCTTCCGCCCGCTTCCCGCCAACTTTTCCCGCCTTGCGAAGGAGCCTCTCCATGTCGATCTCGCACAGCGCCATCGTCGCGACGTTCGGACTGGCGGTACTCGCTGCCGGTCTGGTCGCGGCCGACGAACCCCGGCCGCCGCAGCGCCCGCTGAAGGTGGACCCGCCGGCCATCTCCACGGACAAGACGGTGAAGTACGACTACGACATCGTCTACGTCCGCGCGCCGCGGGTGGTGAAAGGTGCCGACAGGAAAGAGCGCGTCGCACCGGTGTGGCCTAACGCGGGCGAACCCGAAAACCTGCACGCGCCCACCGACCTCATGCTCCTGCACCCGGACGGCACCGAGGAGGTGCTGGTCGAGGGCGGCAAGGGCGCGATCGCGGACCCCTACGTGTCCTTCGACGCGCAGTGGGTGTACTACTCCCACTTCCACGACGTCGGGCGCCGCGGCGGGGCCGACGTGTACAAGGTGAACGTCAAGACGCGCAAGCCCGTGCGCCTCACGCAGCAGACGTGGACGCCGAACACGGGGGTGGCCGGCGTGAAGCCCGCGATGTCGGCCGACCACGTCTACAACATGCACCCGTGGCCGCTGCCGGGGAACCGTGTCGCCTTCGTCAGCAACCGCGACGGCCTCAAGGCGCCGCGGGTCGCGGGCGGCGCG
>CANLGS010000355.1 GCA_947490035.1 Gemmataceae bacterium | reverse complement strand
GTTCTCCACGAAATGGCGGTGCGGAAAAACACCCCTCAACTTGGGAAAAACAGACGGTTTGGTCAGGTCACTTCACTGCAAATCTGTTACCCTCGGTTGAACCTGGCCACTTTAACCAAGTCCGGCCGACCCAAGTTGCCGACGTACACGGCGGTTTTCAGGTAGACGTTAATCATCTTCACGGCCCAACCAACCGGTACGGCTTTATCCCGATTGCACAGAGCGAGCGTCTGCTCTTCGTGCCACCGGTTGAACTCGTCAGAGGTGATCGGCGTTTCGGAAGTCAGCACGACATCGAACGCCACCGCATCGAGGAGCGGATACACGGACTTCCGCTTCTTGACAGGCGCGCCGGAACGCAGCGCGGATAGTGCGGTCCACTTCGCATAGTCGAGAATGATCTTTCGCCGGACTTCTGCCGGCGTGAGCGGTTGCATAGCGTGCTTCCCTGTTACTTCTTCTCCGGTAGCGTCACTTCAACCTCGGCGTCGAAGGTTAAGCCGAGGTCGCCGCGGCCGGCGAGCGTCTTCACCAGCGTGGAGACCGTGCGCGGAGCCGGGCCGCTGTACAGCGTCTTGCCCGCGTGCTTCACCTCTACCGGCTTGTCGAGGTCGGCCGTGCGGTCGTCGAAGCGGATCAGGAGTTTCGTCACCTTCTCTGCGTCGAGGACTTCGACTACTTGGCCCGAACGCGTCGCGATCACGAGCGAATCGCCCTTCGCCTCCTTCGGCGGAACCGCCAGCCAGTACGAGCGGTCGTGCGGCGTGCCGGTTTGCTTCCACACCACTTTGTCAGGGACAGGGTTGCGGGTGTATTTCGCCATCCACGGCAGCGCGATTTTGTCTTCCAGGTTCATCCAGTGCGGCTTGCCCTCGTGAATCTTCACGAAGTGCTCGTAGCCCTTCGGGTCGTCCTTCTGAAGTTGGTCGAGCTTCTCGCCGTATTCCTTGCCCACCTTGTTGCGGTTGTAGGCGCTGTCGTTGCCGCCCACTTGCAGCGCGAACGGCACGTTGCGAAGCGACAGCATCGACACGCCGTTCGGGTGACCGGCCATCATCGCGGCGCCGGCCCAGTAATCGGCCATGCGCGGGGCGAGCTGGTACACGCCGTCGCCGCCGGCCGAATAGCCGAGTACGTAGACGCGATTCGGGTTCACGTCTTCCAGCACGATCAAGTCTTCAATGAGCCGCCCGAACATGCGGTCGATGTGGCCCTCGTGCCACAGGTTCCACGTGTTCGTCGGCGCGCGCGGCGCTAAGTAGATGCCCTCGTCCACCGTGTACAGTTTCTTCTGGTTCTCCCACTGCCCGTCGTTCACCTGTTTCGGGGCGCCGCCGCCGCCGTGCAATGAGATGTACAGGCTGCGCCCGGTGTCCGGCTTCTTGCCGAACGTCTTGAACGCGAACGGCATCTCCAGTTTGCCGTCCTTGATGACTAACTCCTTCAGTTCGGCGGCGCGGTCCTTCTTGATGATGTCAGTGTGGAGCTTCCACAGCAGTTCGCGCGCGGTCGCGGCGTCGGCCTTCGTGAGCGGAATCTTCGCGAACGGCTTGTCCGCGAGGTCGGTCAGCGCCGCCGGCTTCGCTTCAATCGCGGCGCGCAGTTCCTTCATCGCCCCCGCAGACTTGGCAACCTCCGCTTTAACGTCCGGCGCGGCGGCCTTCGCGTAGCGGTCGGTGACGTTCTCCGCGGGCACGCCTTCGTACTTCGGCGCCCACACCAAGGGGAAGTGCTGCGTGCCCTTCTTGAAACTCGCGGCGTAGATCGCGTGTTCGGGCACGTCCTTCTTGGCCTGCGCCGCGGCGCCCACGAACCACCCGCGATCGAGGCCCGCCGGGTCCGGCTCGCACGCGCCGGTGAAGTGCCAGCCCTTGTCCCAGATTTCCACCCACGTGTGGTTGCCGCGCTTGTCGGCCCACAGCGGCGTGCCCACCAGCCTCGCCGGGATGCCCACCGCGCGCGCCGCGTCGCTCAGCACGATGGACAAGCCCGTGCAACTCGCCTTGCCTTGCTCGATGGATTCTTTGGGGCTTTGGTTCGGCGCCTTGCGCTGCGTCGAGTAGCCGAGCTTCAGCTTCTTGAAGAGTTCGACGTTCATTTTCTGCACGGCTTCGGTCGGCGTCTTGCAGCCCTTCACCATCGGCATGCACAGGTCGTAGAACTCTTTGCGCCACGCGTCGCGCTTCTCGTCCACGTTCGCGTAGGGCAGCACGTCGTTGAGGAAGATGTCTTCGGGCACGTCCTTCCCCCACGGCGTTTCCTTGCGCGCCTTGTACGCGAGTTCCACGTTGGTCAGGAGGAAGTCGGCTTTGAGCGACGTGAGGTCCGCGTCCGGCATGTTCGCAACGAGGAACGCCATCCCCTTGCGCTGATCCTTCGGCACGTCGGTGAGCGCCTTCTCCAGTTCCGCGCGGTTGCCCTTCGCGGACTTGAGCGCCTGCTCAACCTCCTTGTCCCACCACGACGGTTCGGCAGCAAGAAGGGGACCGGTGGCGAACACGGCGACCGCGACGAGCGTGACACGGAGTAGCACGGTGGCGTTCCTTTGTGAGTGGAGGTAGAAGAACCTCTCCCCCCAACCCCCTCCCCTAAAAAGGGAGGGGGAGCAGACCGAAGACGCCGTAGCGTCTTCGGATTTAAGCCCCTCCCTTCTTAGGGGAGGGGTTGGGGAGGGGTTCTTCGCCTCATTCTAATGGGCCGAGCGCGTGAACGCACACACCGAACAGCCGCCGGTCGCGGCCGTCGAACACTTCGTCCAGGTCACCGACGCGCTGACGTGGCACCGCGCCGCGTCTGGCTTCAGCGGGGCGGTCGTGTGGCGCGGTCACGACACCACCGGCGCGCCGCGGGTCGCGCTCAAGGGCTGGCCGCAGGGTATTGCCGTCGAGCGCGTCGGGCAGGTTCACCTCTGGATGTCGCGCGCGGTACACCTGCCGTTCGTGCCGAAGGTGTTGGCCTCTACAAGAGGGGCGAGCGCGGTCCTCGCGGACGGGCGCGTCTGGGATGCTTGTCAGTGGAAGTCCGGTGCGCCGAGCGCGGTGCCGACCGCGGACACCGTGCGCGCCGCGTGCGAAGCGGTCGCACGGTTGCACCTGCGCTGGCCCGCGGTCGCGGAGCGGCGCCCGTGCCGCGGGGTCGCGGCTCGCCTCGACATACTCACCGACCACCGCGCGCTCATCGAGAATTGGAATCGCGCGCTGCCGCCGGTTCACCCGGAACTCGATCTCCTCTTGCGCCAGGCCGCGCGCGAAGTCGCTCGCGTGGCCGATTCCGCGACGCTCGCGCTGCGGCCGTGGGCCGCGTGGCCGCTCGCGCAACAGCCGTGCGTCCGCGACCTGCGGGGCGAACACGTCCTCTTTGAAGGGGATCGTGTGAGCGGGATCATCGATTATGGGGCGATGGCCGTCGATCACCCCGCCGTCGATCTCGCACGGCTCCTCGACGACTACTCCGCGATGGATCGCACGCTGTTCGCGGTCGGCCTCGATGCGTACCGCGACGCGGGCGCGCCGCTTGATGTGCCCGACGAATTCGTTCGATTGCTCGCCCGCACCGGGGCCGTGTGTTCATTGCTTGGTTGGTTGGTCCGCTTTTTTGTCCGGCGCGAACCGGTGCTTCGACCCGCCGCAACCGCTGTTCGGCTAGGAGAATTGCTCTCACGCGTCGAACGGTTCGAGCCGCTGTAATCGGCATATCGCGCGGTGTCGGAATTCCCGGCAGGGTCGGTGGAAATAGCCGAAGCGGAGATTTGACACGTACCGCGCGCGTTCTACTGTTCAGTCGTGAACGGGTCGTCTGGCAACGCCGGCTCGGTTTCGAGACGACGACCCCGGTGGTGTGAGTGGGTCCGGTTCGCGGGCAGCGGGACGGGTTCTGGTTCCAACGCCTAGCGGAGCGGGAGACACGAAGTTCCACCAGTGGCGGCGCCCGCGTGACCGAGGCCGGTGACCAAACCGGCCCGCGCAACACTCGGAGTAAGCCATGCTCGGCCGGTTCACGCGAAGGGTCGTCGACTTCCTGAAAAGGAAAGACGGCCCGACCGCCGTCGAGTACGCCGTGATGCTCGCGCTGATCCTCGTCGTTATTGCAGCGGCGGTCAGCAACATCGGCGGCACGACAAGCGGGATGTACAACAAGCTGAGTTTGCAGGGCGTAAAGCCCGGCAGCACAGGTTTCTGACGGTGTTCGGTTCGGCAATAGACGGTGCGTTGGGCCGGGGGACCCAGCACGCCGTCCAACAACCTTTACTTCTTCACAACGGGAGATCGGATCATGCGCGGTTTGACCAAGCGTTTGGTGTCGTTCATGAAGGCGGAAGACGGCCCGACGGCTGTCGAGTACGCGGTGATGCTGGCCCTCATCGTCGTGGTGTGCATAGCCGCCATCACCGCCCTCGGCCAGAACGCCAACAGCACGTTCTCCGTCATCGGCTCGAACCTGAAGCCGCCGACGACCGGCACGTGAGTTCTGCTCGCGTCCGTCTGAACGGTGCGACACGGGCCGGACCGCTGCTGCGGTCCGGCTCGCGTCGCGCACTCCGCCCTGGCCTACGGATTTCGACTTGCAACCCGAACCCGCGACCGAGGTGACTTCCCGATGAGCAACGCCGCCCCCGTCCTGCACCCGGCTCCTTCCGTTCCCGCACTCGCGACCGACGACTCGCTCGGCATCGACCGCGCGTTCGTCCTCCAGATGGCCCGCATGCCGGCACTCGCGCTCCTGTGGGTGGGCGCCGCGATCGCGTCGCACCACGTCTGGGCCGCGATCTGGCCGGACGGCCTGAACGCCGGTCCGCTGGTCGTCATCAGCTTCGGCATGATCCTGGCCGCGTTCATCGACGGCTGGGCGCTGAAGGTGCCGAACTGGATCACGCTGCCGCTGGTTTTGAGCGGCTGGGCGCTGGGCGCGATGCACGACTTCGGCGTCCCCGCGGACGCCGGCACCGGCGGCTTCGGCCTCGCCGTCCTCGGCACGTTCCTCGGCTTCGCGCTGTTGCTCCCCATGCTCGCCATCGGCGGCGTCGGTGTGGGCGACGTGAAGATGCAGATGGGTTTCGGCGCCTGGGTCGGGGCGTTCTTCGGGAACGGCGCGACCACGGCGGCCGTCGGTGGCAACTCGCTGCACGGTATGGGCGTGGTGTTCTGGGCGTTCTGCTTCGGCGCTCTCGTCGGCGGCGCGTTCGGGATGATTATCATCCTGATGCGGCGTCAGTTCGGCCAGAACGCCGGCATCGTCCGCGAGATCATGAGCGACCTGCAAATGTTCGGCAGCGGCCAGATGAGCGCCGCGAGCAAGCGGGCGCACGACCGCCGCACCCGCTGGACGAAGTTGCCCTACGGCATCCCGCTCTGCGTCGGCT
>CANLGS010000354.1 GCA_947490035.1 Gemmataceae bacterium | reverse complement strand
TGCTGACCCCGTCGGGGTATCGCATCCCGATGTGCCGGTGCTACTTCACCAAGACCTACGCTGCCGCCAACGGCTGGACGTACCACACCCAGACACAACTGGCCGCCGAGTTGATCCGCCGGCCCCCGACTCCGGCTGCCGCCGAAGTGGTGGCACTCGGCGACACGGCGTTCGACGCCGAGGTCATGCGGGCGGCGTGTGCCGCGCGCGGGTACTCGTGGGTGGTGCCGATGAATCGCGGAGGTAGGTTGAGTCGCGCGATCAACTGCCGGTAGTGGGGCACGTGGGCAACGGCGTGCTTCCAGACGGCGTTGAGCCGCTCCAGTTGCCACGCCTCGACTTCGCCGCGCGACCACCGCTCCCGCGCCGCCAGGACGTTCATTTCGCGGTACGCCTTGCGGAATCGCGGGAGCAGCCGAAGGAGCGTCATTCCCGAAACCTCGCGAGTGTTTGTCGCTGTGCGCGCGGCCACCCGCTCCCTGACGGTCGCGGTTCACGGAGCGTTGGTGAACCGCGACCGTCAGGGAGCGGGTGGCCGCGCGCACAGCGACAAACACGCCAGGGGCGTGAGTTGCCGGACCGGGAAGCCGTGACAACTGTAGCTCGCTTGTCGCAACCCGTCAAAAATCCCGGCCGACGTACTAGCCGCGACCGCCATTTCTTGACGCGCGCCGCTTCCCGATCTACGGTTGCCGCGCTCGGAGGTGCCACCGACCGACTTTCCCAGAAGGCTTTTCCGATGATCGCGACCGGCGGCGAAGTACGATCGGCAGCGGCGGCCGAACACGACGTTCACCTGCGACTGACCCGCTTCAACACGCGCAGACTGCTCCCGTCGGTTCCGCGAGCCGCCTGGCGCGAAGACCTCGACGACGAACTCATTCTGCGAACGCTGGAAATCGAATTCATCGAGGGCGAGCGCGCGGGGGCGGCCGCGCGAGCGCGCGAGGCGCCCCGCGAACCGGCCGCCTTCGTCGCCTGGTTCGAGAACCTCGAACGAACCGGACCCGGCCAGCACGACCCGCTCTTCCCGTACCTCGCGGATCGCGCCACGCGCGAGGAGGTGCGGTGGTTCCTCACGCAGGAGATCGCGGGCGAGGCCGGGTTCGACGACCTCGTCGCCCTGACCCAGGTGAAGATGCCGACACTCGCGAAGCTCGAACTGGCGCGGAACTACTGGGACGAGATGGGCCGCGGCCAGCGCCGCAACATGCACGGCGCCCTGCTGGAGCGCGTCGCCCACTCGCTGGAACTCACCCCGCGACCGGAGGAAACGGCCTGGGAGTCGCTGGCACTGGCGAACCGGTCTCGCCGCCAACCGCTCCTACGCCTACCACGCGGTCGGCGCGCTAGGCGTGATCGAACTCACCGCGCCGGGGCGCGTGACGCTCGTCAACGACGGACCGAAGCGGCTCGGCCTCGACGCGAACGCGCGCCAGTACTTCGCCCTGCACGCGACGCTCGACGTGAAGCACTCGCAGGACTGGAACCGCGAAATCCTGACGACGCTGGTCGCGGATCGGCCGGCACTCGCCCAGCCAATCGCGGAGGGCGCGATCATGCGCCTCAACGCCGGGGCGCGGTGCTACCTCCACTACCGCCGCGAACTGGGCGTTTAAGCACGAGACGACAGACGCGACGCGGGCCGGAGCTGAAAGCCTCCGGCCCGCGTCTTGAGTGTACTCATCACGCTCCGCGTGATGGTCTTCGGGTGCCTTGAATGTAGCTCCGCGTGATGGTCTTCGGGTGTTCCGCGAGGTGAGTTCGCGGCGCGGCATCACGCGGAGCGTGATGACTACACTCACTTCGCCGGCTTCGGGTCGAGCCGGGTCTCGGCCAACTGCTGCGCCTGTGCCGAGAACCGGCCGATCTTGTTCAGTTCCGTGTAGGCCGCGTTCAGTTCGGCCTGCGCCGCGCGGAGGCGCTTGACCTGCGCGGTCGCGGTCGCTTCCGCTTCGGGCGTGAGGAAGTCGTGCCGGCCGACCAGCACGCGGACCACTTCGGTCGGCAATGGGTCAATCGTGAGCGGGAGTAATAGATCCGTCTTCGAGCGCGGCACGAGGTACAGCAAGCGAGTGCCTTCCTCGCCGAACCACGCGCTGTCCCACGACTTCACCATCGCCTTCGCTTCCTTCTCGTACAGCCCCGCGGCGGTCAGTTCCTTCACCAGGAAGTCGCCCAGGTCGGTACGCTTGGCTTCCGTTGTCGAGAGGGTCGCGTCCGCGCTCGCGCCGGCGTCGAGTTCGCCCACGGGTCGGAAACTCAGCTTCCCGTCGCGCACGGTGACCAGCACCAGACCCGTCGTGCGCCCGCCGGAGTTGTTCACCACGCGCACCTTGTCGCCGCCGAGCGCGCGGACGATCACCGGCGGCGGGAACGTGCCGACGCCGCGGTAGAACAGGAACCTCTCGCGCTGGACGACCGCACCGCCGCGCAGCCCGCGGTCGTCGTAGTCGTCGTCCTCGCCCTTCTTGGTGATCTCCGCGTGCAGCGGTGCGGCGTCGGTCTCGCGGGCGGCGTAGTAGTGGTTCTCGCGGTTGTTGCGGTCGCGCGGGAACTTGACCGCTTCGCCGGGCGTGAGCTTCACATCCCACTTGATGCTCTGGCCGCCGTCCTTGCCCAATTGCGCGGCCGGCGGGCCGCTCGCGAACGGTTACCACTCCGTGATCCACCCCTTCGGGAAGTCCACCTTCACCGAGACGCGGGTGTCCTTGTCCGTGTAGAAGTAGATGACCGGCGTTTCCATGCTGACGAGGCCGTTGGCGCGCAGCCGGTTCGACTTCGAGAGCGCGTTGCCCTGGAAGTAGACGAACTGCGGCAGGTCGTCGTTGTTCGGGGTGAAGCCGACCGGCACGCCGTCGGACCCGGAGAAGCTGGTGAACGTGCCCCACTCGTGCGCGACGAGCCGCGCCGGCGTTGGCAGCGGCGGGACCGGCGCGCTGACGACCACTTCCGGCTTGGCCGGCTCGACCGGGTTGGCCGCTGTGCCCGTCGCCAGGAAGTAACCGGCGGCGATCGTGCCGCACGCGACCACCGCGAGAAGGAAGGTTTTCATCTCGACCCCCGTAAGGAGTGACTGGGTCGCCCGCAGTGGCGGCCACACAAGACACCATACGCCCGCCGACCGATAACCGAAAGCTGCCATTACCAGCACGCTACACAGCGGACTGCTCTTGACGTGGGACAGGTCGCTGGCCTGTCCCACGCCACGACAGGCCGGCGGCCTGTCCCACAACACGACAGGATGGCACTGGTCATTTTCCGCAGAGGTCGAATAATCTCTTTTCCGGGACCGTCTCCATGTGCGGTCCTGTCAGAGTGCCCGCCGTTAATCTCATCGGCCTTTCCGCCGCGACCGGAGCAGTTCCGGGTGCGGCCTTACAGTAGGAGTGCATCATGCGCGCGTTCCGTTTCCTCAGCCTCGCGGTCGTCCTCGGTCTCACCATGTCGGTCGCCACCGGCGAAGACGTGAAGTCCGGCCCGGACAAGAAGATCGGCGGCGCCTTCGACGTGAAGGCGATCACCGGCGAGAAGGCCGGCAAGACCCTGTGCTACGTCTGCAAGTTCGGTGGCGAGGCCCGCCCGGCCGCCGTCCTGATCTTCACGCAGAAGGCCGACGACAACTTGGTCGAGGTCGTCAAGGCCGTTGACGCGGTTCAGAAGAACAACGAAAAGCTCGGCACCGTGGTGATCGGCGTCGGCGGCGTCGCCGCCGCCGACTTCGAGAAGATCCAGACCACGCACAAGCTGACCACCCCGCTGACGATCGCCGAAGACAAAGACGGTCCGAAGGCGTACAGCCTGAACAAGGACGCCGTCGTGACCGTGGTCGTGTACCAGAAGGGTGGCGCGGTGACCAAGAACTTCGCCTTCAAGACGACGAAGGAAGCCGCCGCCGCCGCGAAGGACATCGCCGCCGCCGCGACCGCCGCCGTCAAGTAAATTGATGTGCCCGGTGGACAACGCCCCTCCGCGAACGAGTGTTCGCGGAGGGGTTTTCGCGTTTACAATCGGGCGCACTCGCACAGCACGCACAGGGCTTCCGCCCTGTGCGGCCGTGCCGATCGGTGTAGCCCGAATCCCTTTTCCTGGGATACAATCCAAACACGCACGCTATTCCCGCCGACCGCGATTCGGAGTGCTCATGCGTCTTCCCCTCCTCGCCGCGTTCTCGTTGCTCCTTGTCTCGCTCGCGGGCGCGCAGCCGCAGCCGCCGGACGTGAGCGGCCCGATCAACGTCACGCCCAAGCCGGTCACCTCCGATAAGAAGGTGAAACTCGACTACGACATCGTCTACGTCCGCGCGCCGCGCAACGGCGACAAGGTCGGCACCAACTGGCCGGAAATCTCCAACCCGGTCTACATGGACGCCGGCGCGGACCTCATGCTGCTCAAACCGGACGGCACCGAAGAGGTGCTGGTGAAGGGCGGGGTCGGGTCGGTGACCGACCCCGTGGTGTCGTTCGACGGCGAGTGGGTCTACTACTCGCACTTCCACGACATGAAGGGCGCGAGCGTCTCGCAAGGTCCGGCCGGCGGTGCGGACATCTTCAAGATTCACGTGAAGTCGAAGAAGGTCGTGCGCCTCACGCAACAGGTGTTCACGCCGAACACCGGTGCCGCGCTGTGGTCGAAGGACTTCCGCACGCCCGAAGCTGGCAAGAACCACTTCGAGTACGGCGTGTTCAACACCGGGCCGTGCCCGCTGCCCGGCGGGAAGTTCATGTTCACCAGCAACCGCAACGGGTTCAAGCCGCCCAAGCGCGTGCCGCACGTCATGCAACTGTTCGTGATGGACGACGACGGCAACAACGTGGAATGCATCGGCCACCTGAACCTCGGCATGGCGCTGCACCCGACCGTTTTGCGCGACGGCCGCGTGATGTTCAGTTCGCTCGAATCGCAGGGGCTGCGAGCCTCGACGCTGTGGGGGCTGTGGAACATCAACCCGGACGGCACCGGTTGGGGACCGGTCGCCAGCGCGTTCATGCCCGGCGCCAGCCCGAGCGCGTGGCACTTCCAGACGCAACTCTCCGACGGCTCCATTGTGGCCGAAGAATACTACAGTCAGACCAGTAGCGGGTTCGGCAGTTTGGTGAAGTTCCCGCTCGCGCCGCCCGCGGGCGAGGCCGCGTTCGGACCGGGCTACACCGGCGACGCGCGAAACCCGGCGCTGCGCCACGGCCGCACCGACACCGGCGCGGCTCGCGTGCGTCGCTTGCCGTTCAGCCCTTATGGGATCGAGTCGATCACGCCGTTCGCGCGCACCGACGAAGGTCCGGCCGACTTCGCGGTGCGCGGCGCGCGCACCGGTCCGCGCGTCGGGAAGGTCACGCACCCGTCGGCCGCGCCGGACAATC
>CANLGS010000353.1 GCA_947490035.1 Gemmataceae bacterium | reverse complement strand
GTAGATCCGGCTCCCCCTCCCTTCTTAGGGGAGGGGGTTGGGGGGAGAGGTTGCCTTTCCTGTGGGTACAGCGGCAGTCGTTCGTCGTTGCTGCTGAGGTCGAGCCACGCGGGGTCGATGCGGCCGCGCGTCGTGCCCGCGATCAACAGTTTCGGCGGGACCAGCCCGTTCGCCCACGTCTGGAAGTCCGCGACCAACTCCGGTGTTGCGAGGTCGAGTTTGTTCATCACGAGTACGTCGGCCATCTGAATCTGATCGACGAAGATGGGGTTGTCGCGCATCTCCGGCTTCGCGAAGTCGTGCGGATCGACGATGCCGAGCGTGGCGCGCACGTCGAGCCGGCCGTGGTAGCTGGCGCGGAGCGAATCGAGTAATCGCGCCGGGTGGCCGAGTCCCGTGGTTTCGATAATGAGCCGTTCGGGTCGGGCTTCGAGTAGCAAGAAGTGAATCGCGACCGGCAGGAACGGGGCGCTCGCGCAGCACACGCACCCGCCGCCGACCTCCTTCACCGTCACGCCTTCGGCGGGAGAACTGCCTTCAATCAGGATGTCGTCGATGGAGACGGAGCCGTACTCGTTGACCAGCACGGCCCAGCGCGAACCCGCCGCCTTCCGCTGAAGCATGTCGATGACGGCGGTCGTCTTGCCGACGCCGAGGAACCCGGTGATCAGATTGGTCGGGACGGATTGCATCGGAACCCCCGTGCGGTCTGGAGAGTAGCCCGCCACTCCGTGGCGGTCTTCGCCTGGGCGATCGGCAGGCACAAGACAGGAAGCCGAAGACTGCCACGGAGTGGCGGGCTACTCTCCAGACCACATTATAGGATGCCGAACTTCTTGAACGCCTCCGCCGTGGTCATGCCGGAGGCGAGCGCCTTCCGCACGAGGTTCTCGCCGCTCACCTTCTCTTCCGCCAAGCGCAGTGTTTCTTCGGCCGCCACGCTCGGCACGACCACGACGCCGTCGTGGTCCGCGAGGATGAGGTCGCCAGGGTACACCAGCACATCCGCGCAGGAGATTGGGACGTTGTGCGCGGTCACGTCGAGCCGGCCGAGGCTGTCCGCCGGGTGGAACCCGACGTGGAACACTGGGAAGCCCATCGCCTTGATCGTGAGCGAGTCGCGTGTGGGGCCGTCGAGCACAACTCCGCGACAGCCGCGATAGTTGGCGGAGGTGGAGAGCAGTTCGCCCCAGAAACTGCACGCGGATTCGGATACGACCAGCACGTCGCCGTTCTGGAGCGAATCGACGGCGGCGAGTTCGCCCGCGTAGGGGTGCGCCGGGGACTGCTCGCGTGCGGGAACGGTCTGCACGGTGAGCGCGAACCCCGCGCACTTCGCTTCCGGCCACAGGGGTCGCACACGCGCGTTCATGCTTTGCGACCGGAAACCGATCTTGTCGAGTACGTCGGCGACGACCGGCGTGTAGAGTTTGGCGAGACGATCGATCCATTCGAGATTGCGCGTCATGGGAATTCCTGAGGGTAGCCTGCCACGCCGTGGCGGTCTTCGCCTTTGCCTTACGAAAGGAAGCGAAGACCGCCACGGCGTGGCGGGCTACTCTTCCTTCAATTCCTTCCCCTGCCACTTGCGGGCGGTCCAGCCGTAATCCACGAAGTCGTAGCTGAAGGTGCCGTCGGCGAAGAGGTCGAGTCTGCCGTAGCACGGCGGGAACCCGTACTCGCTGCCGTTCCACCACGCGCCGCTCGCGGCGCCGCCGCAGATGTACCACACCCCGCGATACTCACACCGGTCGCACGTGTGCATGTGTCCGCTCAGGCACAGCTTCACGTGCGGGTTCTTGCGGAACACTTCGCTAATCGCCCAGCAGTCGGCGTGGTGCCAGATGCCTGGCACGAGGTTGTCGTTCGTCTTGCGGCAACTGTCGCCGTACACTTGCGACGTGACGCTCAGAATCGGGACGTGACTCAGCACCACCGTCGGGAGTTTGGTCTTCGCGAGATCGGCCTTCAGCCAGTCGAAGTGTTCGACCGAGAGGGTCGCGTACTTCGGCCAGTTGCACATGCTGTTCAACGAAATGAAGTGCCATCCGTTCTTGTCGAAACTGTAATACGGGGCCGGCATTCCCAGCACTTCGGTCATCAGCGCGAAGCCCTTCTTCGTCGCGGGGATCGCATCGGTCGGTTCGTTGCCGTCCCACACGTCGTGATTGCCCAGACACGAGTGAATCGGAGCCGGCGCGTTCTTGACGGCCTCCTTCCACACCGCGATATGTTCGGCGGCTTTTGCGCCGGTGGTCTTGCCGTCCACGGCCATCACCGCGTCGCCGGTGTTGAGGATCAACTCCGGCTTGCCGTCCTTTTGCGCGGCCACGTGCGCGAACATCGCGGCCACACCTTTGGGGGCGTCGCGGTCCTTCAGGATGTGAAGGTCGGTGATGTGCGCGGCGCGCAGCGCCGGCTTGCGGTCGGCGCCGCGGGCCGTGGAGAGGAAGCCCGGCAGCGCGGCGGCACCGACCGCCGCGCCGAACAGGTCGCGTCGCGTGGAGGAAGGCATGGCGAGGTTTCGGGCGGGTGCTTGGTCAGTCCAGGTCGATGCCGTACTGGCGCTATAACCTCGTGTCCGCGAACCTTGGGGAACCTCAACCCACCCTCCAAATCACTCCACTTTCCGCACTTCGTCCTCGGGGACGCTCTTCGGGGCGGGGCGGCCGGTGAACCACCGGCGCGGGTACCGCTCCCAGAGCGACTGCGCCGGCGTCGTGAACGCGTACCAGCACGAGAGGAGCGGTGCCGCCACGCGCGGGATCGAGATGATCACCATCAGGACGAACACGAGCCGGATGATCGCCCGGCCGTTCCGACGGCCGCGGACCAGGATGTGGCGGCGGTAGCGGAGGCGCGAGACCATCAGGCCCGCGACAACGAACGTGATGATCGGGAGCGCCCGTACCGCCGCCCAGTCGAGCCATTCCCCGACCACCGCCCCCCACACGTCGTACACCGAGCCGGTCAGCACCGCCGGGCCGAACACCATCACCGGGAACGCGGCCACGACCGCCGCCGCCGCCGGCGACGGCAGCCCCGTGAAGTCTTTGGGCTTCTTCGCGCCGTCGTCCGCCTGGACGTTGAACCGCGCGAGCCGCAGGACGGTACACGTGACGTACAGCGCCCCCACCATCCACATGAGCCGCGGGTGGTAGCCGTCGGCGACCGAGAACTGGATCATCAGGAACGCGGGCGCGGCACCGAAGGTGATGGCGTCGCAGAGCGAGTCGAGCTGTGCGCCGAATTCGCTGGTCCGGTTCGCCCAGCGGGCCGCGCGGCCGTCGAACGCGTCGAACGCCATCCCCAGGTAGATCAGGCACGCCGCCAGGAACAGTGACGTGTGCGTGTCGTAGTTCGGCCACTTCGAAGCGAACGTGATGGCACCGAACCCGCAGACCACGTTCCCGAGCGTCAGCGCGGTCGGCAGCACTGCGAACACCTTACCGCGGCGGATGAGAGACTCTTTCTTCACCGCTTCATCCCGTAGGCGCCGCCGGGTCCGTCACGAACTTGGCGAGGATCGTACTCCCGGCCCGGACCGTGTCGCCGAGCTTCGCCACGACGGTCAATGCCGCGTCGCGGGGGAGCACGAGTTCGGTCCGCGAGCCGAGTTTGATCATGCCGAACGGCTCGCCGCGCCCGACCTCGTCGCCCGGCTTCAGCGTGCACACGATGCGGCGGGCGATGGCCCCGGTGATCTGGCGGACGACGTAGCGGCGGTACGGGGCGGCCGTCTCCTGCATCCGGATCGCCATCTGCTCGTTCTCGCGGGCCGACTCCGGGCGCAGGGCGTTGAGGAACTTGCCCCTTTGATACCGCACCCCGACCACCCGCGCCGCCACCGGCGCGCGGTTGACGTGGACGCTGAAGATCGACAGGAAGATGCCGATCCGGATCGCCGGGCCGCCGATGAACTCGTCGTGTTCGATCTCGTCGATCGCCACGACCTTCCCGTCGGCCGGTGAGACGACCAGACCAGGGGCCGCGGGGATTTTGCGGGGCGGGTCGCGGAAGAACCACACGATCAAAAGCCCGAACACCGCCAGGGTCGCGACGACGAGCCACCCGACCACCTGCACCGCGAGCAATGGCTCCGAGGCGAGGAGCCACGCCGCCAGCGCCGCCGCCGGGCCGAACGTGAGCGCCGAGAACACCATCAACTCGGCGAGACCCCAGCGGGCGAACGGGATGCGGTCGCGCCACCGGAACGGGTCGTCGGCCGGCGCCCAATGGTAGCCGTCCTGGTTCCGGAAGAACTTCACGTCGCGAGGGTCGATGACCTCGTGCGGGCAACCGTTCGCGGTCCCCTTGCGGGTCGCCGCCATGCGGCGGACGTAGCCGGGGCGGAACGTCTTCAGCCAGAACCGGCGCCAGTAGCCCCACGCGAGTTCGAGCCGGCAGACGACCCCACCGCCCGGTTGAATCCACCGGACCTCCGGGTCCATCGGCTCGATCGGCGACAGCTCGGCGGGGTGGGGGACGGTCCGCTCGGTGGAATTGTCGGTCATGAGGAACTCGGTTCACTCCGGACGAAGTGAAGGACGAACGCGGGCGGGAGATTCACCCAGACTCGTTTCGAAGGGAGGCGCTCGAACCCGCCGACGTGGAACCGGCGCCACGCCCGTTCCGAATAGGTGAACTGGATGTAGGGCCGTCCCGGGCGCAGCACGCTCGCCACCGATGTCAGGATCCGCTGCGGCAGGTCACTGGGCAGCGAAAGGAGCGGGACGCCGCTCACCACCACCCCGACATCGTCCGGGGTCAGGCCGTGCTGGGCGAGGTAGGCTTCGAGCTGCGAGGCACACCCCTGAACGATCATTGCCGCGGGGAACTCTTTCCGCAGCGGGGCGACGAACGGCTCGTTGACCTCGACGGCCAGGATCGGGTTGCGGGGGAAGCGCTCGACGAGCGCCCGGGTGATCACGCCCGTCCCCGGCCCCAACTCGATGATGACTTGACCGTCGGCGAGGTCGCCGACCTTCCGGGCGATCGTTCGCGCCAGCGGCCCGCCGCTCGGCGCGATCGCGCCCATGGTTCGCCAGCGGCGAGCCGTCTGTCCGAGGAACAGCAGTGTCTTTTTCATCGTCAGCCGCTCGCCTTGCCACCACCCGACACCTGAATCCGGCTCGTTCAATTAAGTTATGAGCTGGCCGGTGTCCGACAACATCCGGCCGCCTCACATCTTCTTCCCCGCGATCAGGCCCGCGATGTACGTCATCGGGAAACTCAGCCGGTCAACGCCTTCATCTTCGCGAGACCGGTTTTCGCGACCGCGTTCGGGTCTTGCTTCCAGTAGTCGCGGTTGAACAATTCCAGCGAGAGGAAGCCCGTGTAGTTCATCTTCCGCAGCGCCGCGAACACGTCCTTCAACGG
>CANLGS010000352.1 GCA_947490035.1 Gemmataceae bacterium | reverse complement strand
TCATGACTCCCGGCCTTCCTGGTTGGACGAGCATGTTGGTGTGGTTACCCATGTTCTCCGCCAGGAAGGCTGTTTCGTCACCGTCGATCTGCCCATGTCCTTGTCAGGACACGACTTCATCCAGAGAGCCCGACCGGTTACGCCCTTTTGAATTGCCGAGCGGGACGCGACCTTTTCACGGACGGGGTGCAACCAATGAGTGACTCGTACGCGTTCGCGGTCGACGTGTTCCGAACGGTCTGCGCCCGACTGGAAGCGAAAGCGGCCGACCTGCGGTTGATGGTCGAAACCACCTCCTCGTTCGAGGCGTGGCTCACCTGGGAGGCGTTCCTGGCCTGCAAACACCGGGAGGCGACAAGTTCTGCAGCCGTCGCAGAAGAACGTGTTGCGGATGCTGTGCGTCCGGTTCGCGACCGACGACGTGAAGACCGACATCATGGAGCGCAAAGGGAACCTGCTCCAGTTCAGTCACTCCCAGATGCTGCTCTGGAAGAACGGCGACGCGCTGAAGGTCGAGCGGACCGGCAACCCGGAGGAGCCGTTCACGCTCACGATCACCAAGAAGGGCGGCGAGTACACGGTCGCGGTGGACGGCAAGGTGATCTTGACGCACACGGACGAGAAGCCGCTGAAGGGCGGGCAGAAGGTGTGTATCGGGGGATACACGTCGCGTCTGTACCTGGGCGAAGTGACCGTCACCCCGCTCGGCGAGAACCCGAAGAAGTGACCGCGGCCCGGCGGGGTCACTTCACCGCGACTTCGACCGGGACGAGGTGGTTAATCATGTAGCTGCGGCGGTCGGCGTCGCGCGTCGCGGCCTGCGTGTTGCCCTTGTCGTCGGTGCAGCGCGCGAGCAACGTCAGCGGGCCGCGCGGGAGAACGATGTCGCTCCGCCACTCGACCGCCTGAAACGGTTCCGACTTGGCCCACAACTTTGCGGCCGACCACGTCTTCCCGCCGTCGGCGCTTACCTCCACCTTCGCGACGGCGCGCTCGCCCGCCCACGCGTAGCCGGACATGCCGCCGGTCCCTTTTCTCACCAGTTGAACTACGCCCGGCGGCGGGCTGGTGATGACCGCCTTCGGCTGAATCGCGGTGACCGGCACCAGTTGCGGCAGTCCGTCCTTCGGGCGGTCCCACACGGAATAGTCCAGTGTCTGGAAGAAGCCGCCGTATGGCTTGTCCAGCACGACGATGCGGTTCAGCCACTTCACCGACGCCATGCCGTACCAGCCGCCGACGAGCGCGCGAAGCGGCGCCCCGTGGCTCGCGGTCAGCGGTTCGTCGTTCATGTTCCAGACGAGCAGCGTCTCGTCGGCCTTCGCCTTCGCGAACGGAATCCCGCGGTCGAAGTGGATCGCGCCCGGCGTGGCCGGCTCCGCGATCGCGCCCTTGTCCGCGCCGATCAACACCACGCCGCCGGCCCCGGCTTTGACCTTCGCGCGTTCGAGGACCGCGCCGAGCGGCACGCCGGTCCACTTCGCCTGACCGACCGCGCCGTGCCCCCACTGGAGGCCGCGCGCCTGCGGCACGAGGAACACGCGCCCGTTCCCGGCGCACTCCAGCACGATCTCGCGCGACACCGACTCCATCTTCTTCAGGTCGTCGAGCGTGAGTTCCAGTTTGTTCCCGACGTGCCCTTCGACGGTGAGCTTGAACGTCTTCGGATCGACTTCCGGCACCGCGAAGTGGCTCCGCACGAAGAACTTGTCCGTCTCTTTACTGAACAGGTCGGAGAGCGGCGTTTCGAGGTTCCGCGGCTCGTTCATGCGAACGACGAGCGGTTCCGCGCGCGCGACGGGCGCGAACCGGGACGACAGCCCAACCGCGACAGCGGCGAGGGGCGCGGTGCGGAGCAGTTCGCGACGGGAGAGGGACATAGCTGTTTGGTGTTTGGTATTTGGCGAGCGGGGGGCGTAAGCCCCCTGTTAAAACGACGCGAGTTTGAGTTGTTGGGCGTAACAGGGGGCTTACGCCCCCCGCTCGCCAAGAGCCAATCCCTACCAGCCCAAACCCTTCGTCGTGGTCTTGACGCGGGTGAGCTTGTCGTTGGTGCAGAGGTACAGCACGGTGCCGTCGTCGCCCCAACCGCAGTTCGCGGTCTTGTCGTTGGTCACGATGCGGCCGATCAGCGTGCCTTCCGGCGAGAACACGTACACGCCGTTCACCGCGGTCGCGAAGATGTTGCCCTTCGCGTCGAGCTTCATGCCGTCGGGCAGACCCTTCTCCGGGTTCTTCTTCACGTCGTCGGTCGCGTCGTGAATCAGTTTACCCTTGCCGAGCGTGCCGTCGGCATTAACGGGGAACGCCATCCAGATCGCCTTGAGCGGGTCGGAGTTGGCGACGTACAGCGTCTTCTCGTCGGGCGACAGCGCGATGCCGTTGGGCCGCGACATCTCCTTCGTGAGCAGCGTCACTTCGCCCTTCGGGCTGAGCTTGTACACGCCCTGGAAGTCGAGTTCCTTCTTCGGGTCGTCCATCTGCTTGGGCAGGCCGTAGGGCGGGTCGGTGAAGTACAGGTCACCGTTCTTCGCGTACACGAGGTCGTTCGGGCTGTTGAACCGCTTGCCCATGTACTTGTCCGCGAGCGTCTCGAACTTGCCGTCCTTGAGCCGCGCGATGCGGCGGTCGCCGTGCTGACACAGGACGAGGTTGCCGTCCTTGTCGTAAGCAAGCCCGTTCGCGCCGGGTTCGGCGCCCTTGAACTCTTCCTTGCCGGTGTAGCCGCTGGGCTTGAGGAAGTCGGACACGCCGTCCTTCGCGGACCACTTCACGACGCGGTTGTTCGGGATGTCGGTGAACAGGAGGGCGTTGTTCTTCTTGTCCCACACCGGCCCTTCGGTCCACTTGAACCCGCCGGCCAGCACTTCGATCTTCGCATCCTTCGGGATGATGGCGTCGAGCTTCGGGTCCTTGCGGTCGATGGAGCCGAGTGTCATGGGCGGCTTCTTGTCTTCGGACTTGGCGAGCGGGGGGCGTAAGCCCTCCGAGGCGATCACCACGAGCGCGACAATCGCGAGAGGTACGAGCGAGCGGAACATGGGTGTGAGTTCTCCGGGGGCGGGCCGCGGGTGGGTGAGGTAGAGGGTGTGGCGTGCGTCAGCCCGCACGCGGACATGGTACCCGGTCGCGGCGCGCAAGCAAGCGGGTAGAAGAATCCGCGTGCCATGTGGCGCGCGCGTGGGTAAGATCGCTACACTTTCCCCCGCACTTACTGAACCGTTCATCCCCACAGGGTTTCCGACGTGTCATCTGTTGCCACTGCACCCGCGCCGACGCCCGGCGTGCCGACCGGTCACCCGACCGGCTTCTGGTTCTTCTTCTGGGGCGAGTTCGCGGAGCGCTGTTCGTACTACGGCATGCGCGCGATCCTCGCCAAGTACATGATCGAGAAGCTGGGCGTGGCCGAGGGCGACGCGGGCACGTTCATGTCGCTGTTCATCGCGGCGTGCTACTTCTTCCCGCTCATCGGCGGGTACATCGCGGACAACTTCCTCGGCAAGTACTGGACCATCGTCCTGTTCTCCGTCCCCTACGTCATCGCCCAGTTCGTCGTCGGCACGGAGGACAAGTACGTCGTCTTCGGCTCGCTGGTGCTGCTCGCGATGGGCAGCGGGGTGATAAAACCGAACATCTCGACGCTCATGGGCCTCACCTACGACCAGCAGCGGCCGGGGCTGGACCAGTTGCGCACCAGCGCGTTTAGCTGGTTCTACATGTCGATCAACATCGGCGCGGCGCTGTCGCAGTTCGCGATGCCGTGGCTGCGGAACAAGTACGGCTACCAGACCGCGTTCCTGTTCCCGGCCGGGCTGATGGCGCTCGCGCTCGTGATCTTCGCGCTCGGCAAAAAGTTCTACGCGCAGGAGACGATTGTCAAGAAGGTGGTGGGCGACCCGAACGCGCCGCCGGCCGCGGGCAAGACGGTGACCGGCATCCCGATCATCTACCAGGTGGTCACGCCCGCGGAGAAGGCCGCCGACCGCGCGCTGAAGCTGGAGACGCTCGGCCGGATCGGGCTGTTGTTCCTCACCGTCATGTTCTTCTGGGCCATCTTCGACCAGTCGGCTAGCACGTGGATCTTCTTCGCCGACACGTACATGGAATGCACCCTGTTCGGCGTGCCCGCGTCGGCCGACGCGATCCAGGGGTTCAACCCGATCTTCATCGTGCTGCTGGTGCCGGTCAGCGTGTGGCTGTTCAAGACGCTCGAACAGAAGGGGATGGGCATCAAGGCGACGCAGAAGATGGCGCTCGGCTTCGTCCTGACCGGCTTGAGCATGGTCATCATGAGTCTGGCGGGCTTCCTCGCGGGCGCGAAGCAGGACATGCTGAAGTTGACGACGCCGGAAGGCGTGCTGGTCCTGCCGGCGTGGAAGGACGGCGACTTCACGAAGGTGAAGGGTGAGGCGACCGTCGGCACCGACGTGCCGGTCACCGCGACCGACTTCGAGTTCGACGATAAGAAGAAGAAGCTCAACTTCGCGAACGGCACTGTGAAGTTGACGAACGGCACCGTGTTGACCGTCAAGAACGGTCACCTCGTTACGACCTCATCTGACGATAAGGCGGGGCTGACCGCTGGCGGAGTCGCGGAGGTGTTGCTGAAGTCAAAAGAAGATATCACCGCGCTCAAGCCCGACCCGAAGGACCGGGCGACGGTCGAGCTGATCGGGTGGGTGAAGCCGAACGAGCGCGTCACGGTGTGGTGGCAGGTGCTCGCGTTCCTCATCATCACCGTGGCCGAAATCCTGATCTCGGTGACGGGGTTGGAACTGGCCTTCGTCGCGGCGCCGAAGACGATGAAGAGCTTCGTCACCGCGTGCTGGCTGGCCGTGGTGTTCCTGGCGAACCTGCTCATCAACGCGCCGATCACGCAGCTCTACCAGCACATGAAGCCGGGCGTGTACTTCGCGATGCTGGCCGTGGCGATGGCGGCGGTGGTGCTGGTGTTCATCCCGGTGGCGGGGCAGTTCAACCGCGCGATGAAGCGGATGAAAGATGTCGAAGACGCGGCGAAGGCCGCCGAGGGGAACAGCGCGACGGTGTAAGCCGTCAGTAGCGCGGCACGTTCGGATCGGCCGCCAGCGTCCAGCGGTCGATCCCGCCGGCCAGCGACACCGCTTCGATGCCGGCGCGGATCAGGATCGCCGCGCCGCTCAGACTGCGAACCCCGTGGTGGCAGTACACCACCACGGGCACCCCTGCGGGCACTTCTTCGACTCGCGCCGCGAGTTCACCCAGTGGGATCAGCACGCTACCCGGCAGCGCGCAGTACGCGTGTTCGTCCGGCTGGCGCACGTCGAGCAGCACCACCGGTTGCCCCGCGTCGAGCATCCGCTTCAGTTCGGCCGGTTGAATCTGTGGGATCATGAAGGT
>CANLGS010000351.1 GCA_947490035.1 Gemmataceae bacterium | reverse complement strand
GCCGACCAGCCCGTAGCACGCGCTGGACACATACATGTACGGCAGGAACTGCGGGGCGATACCGGCGTCGGCCGCGTTCGCGGCGTAGAACATGCCCACCAGCATGAGCGACCCGCACACCGGCTTGACCAGCATGTACAGGGTGAACAGCCACGGACTGGCCCAGTTGGTTTCGAGCTGCCAGCCGAGCCACGCGGCCAGCCGAAGTGTGCGAAGGTGTGCGAGCATGAAGGAATTGTAGGAGTGGTAGGCGAAGCGAAGAATGGCCCGCTGATGACGCAGACTTCGGCGCAGATGAAATCCGGATAAAACGGAGTGCTTTGCTCTGATCCGATTTCATCTGCGCCGAAGTCTGCGTCATCAGCGGGCCATTCTTCGCCTGTTACTTGTCCGCGCGGAACTGCAACAGCCCCATGCCTTCGGGGCGCGGGTCGGTGTCCGCCGGGCCGCTCCACGACTGCACGCCGGCGCCCGGCACGAACCGCGACACGTTCACCGCCCACGTCTTCCCGTGCGACGGCTTGTCGGCGGTTAACTCAGTTAGCGGGATCGCGATCTCCGCCGTCCAGCCGGTGTCGGCCGAGTGGAACGCGACGTGGTACTTCGGGTTCCAGCCCTTGTCGCCCCAGCAGTCCTCCGCCAGCGCGCCGCGGTGGTCGATCTGGAACCGGTAGTACGTCTGGTAGTCGCGGTCCATGTCGAGCAGGATGTCCACGCGATCATGTCCGCGCAGGTCGGCGTCGCGGGTGCGCTTCGCCACCGGTTCGACCTTCTTGCCGGTCGGGTGGTCGCACCGCAGCGCGATATAGAGGTAGCGGTCGTCGTAGCTGAACATGCTCTCCGTCTTGTACTGCTCACCGAACGCCTTCACCTCGTCGGCGGGAGCGGTCACCTTCAGCGGCATCGCCTTCGCGTTCTTCCAGCAGTCGTCGTCGAGTTTGCCGTCGAGCAGCGGGCGGCTGTCAGTGAGCTTGCACCGGCCGAGCGGCTTGGGCGGCGTCGGAACGGCACCGGCGTTCGCGAGCCACAACTCTGCCGCGAGGCAGTCGCGCCACGGGTCGAGGCCCGGCGCGGCGGTTGTGGCCGCGGGCGCGTGCTTGAAGTAGTCGGTGATGAACGTGTCCGCGTCGGTGTGCCGGCCGACCTGCCGGCGCGCGGTGAGGAAGCACAGCCACGACGCTGGGTCGCGACCGTAGACCGGGCCGAACGCGCTCAACTTCGGCTCCAGGTCGAGACACGTCTGGTGCCACTTCAGAATCATGTTCGGGCTGTAGAACTTGTAGTGGTCCTCTTCGATCACCGCGCCGCCGACGGTCGTGGTGCCGCTGGCGGGCGCGACCTTGGTTCCGCTACCACCCTCGAAGGTCACGCTCTTGAGCAGCATCTTCTGATGGATTTCGGTGCGGCGGCGCGCCTCGGTGCTGGCGTGGTAGCGCACCATCCAGCGGAACGCCTCGATCGACAGCGGGTGGCCGGGGTAGTTCGCGGTGAGGATGCCGAACACCTCGCGCGCCTCGACCCACTTGCCGTCGCGCGCCAGCCGGTTGCCGACCGCGAACGCGGTGCGGGCGGCCACGTCGTCCGGCATCTTCTTCAGCTCGGCGGCGAGCGAACCCATCAACTTGTCCGCGCCGGCCAGCTCGTTGTCGCCGAAGTTGGCGAGCGCTTCGAGGTTACGGCGCGACTGCACCGCCTTCTGCTTCTCGGCCGCGGCGGTCGGGTCGTAGGTCATCGCGATCTTGCGGCGGGCCGTGCCGCCGGGGGCGAGCGAGACGCCCTCCATCAGGTTCGCGTGCGCTTCGGCGCCTTGCACCCGGTGCGCGACCAGCACGAAGCACCGCCGGTCGGTGACCGCGCCGTCGCCCGCGAGGACGCGGGTCGGGGTCTCGGCATAGTCCTTGGGCGAATCATTCAGGCGGTTGTTGAACGCGCCCGTGTCCATCTTCACGGCGGCGGTCTTCGGATCGAGCGACAGCGCGTAGAGCTTCTTCGCGGACCACGGCTGCAACCCGAACGTGGCGATCTGTTCGGGAAAGCACTTCGGGTCGGCGGCTTGCTTGAAGGCTTCCTTCGCGGCGTTCAGCGCCAGCGCGTCGGCCGGCGCGGTGTCGGTCGCGTACAGGTCGCACACGATCACTTCCGGCTGCCACGTGCGGATGGCGAGCACCGCCTGACGGAGTAGTTGTTCGTTCGCCTTGCCGCCGTGGGCGCGGTCCCAGGTGGCGAGCAGTTCGCGCGGCGGCAGCCCGGCGGCGTGCGCCGCGACCGGGAACGCCCACGCGCTCTCGGACGCCGCGCCGCCCGCGAGGCGCATCGCGTAGCGGGAGCGCGCGTCGTCACTCGCGCGCTTGGGGTCCACCGTGGCCGGGTCCGCGTTCATCAGACTGGCCGACGCGCACAGGTAGCCTTCGCTGCCGCCGAGTTGCGCTGCCACATCAAGCGGCGTGCTTTTGCCGTTCGCATGGAGGAACAGCACCGCGGCCCGCTGGCCGCCGGCCTTCTGCACCTTCCACGTCTTGCCGCCGTCGGTGGTGCCGGAGATGCAGCCGAGATCGCTGACGAGCCAGCCTTCCTTTTCGCTGACGAAGTGGATGCCGTTCGCGGGCACGCTCAGTTCGGTCTTCTGCACGTCCCACGTCTTGCCGAGGTCGGCGCTGTGCAGCACGAAGCCGCCCGGCCGGCCCGCGACCCACACGTGACTGCCGAAGCTCGTAACGCACCGGAGGTCGCACGACGCCAGCGCCGCGGCCGACAGGCCAAGGTTCACGAAGCCCCACTTCTTCCCGCCGTCGCTGCTGACGAGCACCGCACCGCCGTCGCACGCGGCGAACGCCTGTGTGTTCGTGCTGCACGCGACGCCGTGAACCGTGCGCCCGGCGAGCGGGTCGAGTTCGGCCTCGCGGTACGTACCACCGGATACGCTCCCAAGTTTGCCCCACGCCCCGGCGACGACCACTTCTTTCGCCAGCGCGAATAGGTCCGCGCCGCGGCAGGACGGCACGCGCGGCCCCTTCACCGGCTCCCACGTCGCGCCGGCGTCGCCGGTAATGAACATACCGGTCGGGAACGCGTCCGAGCCGTCGCCGCACGCGAACCCGTTCTTCTCGTCGGAGAAGCGGACCGCGTGCAGGCCGGGCATCACGTTCGTGCCGACCTCTTCCCACTTGTTCCCGCCGTCGGCGGTCTTGAGCATCACGCCGACCGAGCCGGCGGGCGTGTCGATGCGGCCAACGGCCCAGCCACTTGAAGGCGAGGTGAAGTGAATCCCGCGGAGGCTGGCGCGTGTGCCGGTCTTCTGGCGCTCCCACGTCTTGCCGCCGTCCATCGAGTGCCAGACGGTGCCGTCGTCGCCGCACGCCCAGCCCTCGCTCGCGTCCACGAACTGGACCGCGTGCAACCCGGCGTCGTCGAACGCGACCGCCGGCTGTGCGAGCGCGGGCGCAGTGAGTGCGGTTGTAAACGCGAGTGCGAGGAGATACCGAACGTGAGTCATGCTCCACTCCATCGAGCGCGCCTCCTGAACTGCCGGAGGCCGGGGGGGCGGGGTAATAGGCGCGGTCGGGGAACGACGCCAGACGAGTTTGAACGCGCGAGACATGAACCGAAGGGCGTGGGCCTGGGAGAGCTACCACCACAGGCCCAATCTGGTTATCCTTTCCGGTAATACGGCCCTTTCATCACCTTCCGATCAGGGAGTTGAGTCCGCGGTTCGAGCACCGGCCCCGTCATCGGGTTGTCGGTAAGGCGGGCCGGCGAACCGCCGACCGAAGAGCATTCGGGGTCACCGCACGTCAGGATGCCGATGTCGGCGCGGCCGAGGCGAACGAATCGCCAATCGCACACTTGACACAGTTTGTCGGAGAGCGCGTGATCCGGGCACTTGTCAATCCCAGGGAAGTCGCTCAACCACCCGCTTGTGAGGTTCCGGCCACAGCCAACTGTAGTGCAACGCATTAGTTCTCCTCGTAATCGATACTTCTCTCGTCTCTCGTCCCTCTCTACAGACGCAAACCGGAAAGAGTTGGTTCACAGATTTTCCAACTGGCGGTCAAAATCACCGTGGCTATCGATGTGGACCGGGATTGCAACTTCGGGAGTCGGTTCGGGGAGCGCTTTCAAGAGCTTCTCGACGCGCTGCACCGCGACCTCGACCTCATTCGAGCGGACCTCGAATCCGAGAAAAAGGATGTCAGTGCTGGGCATCACCGAGAACTCGACGGGCCACTTCAGGTCGTGAAGCTTCTTGAATTGCGAAGCAAAATCCTTGCGAATGGCGAAGAGATACGGCCGGTTCGGGCCGTGATACGTGAGTTTGAAGTAGGTCTCGGCCGCGCGCCCCGGCTCCGACGTTCCGGCTAACCAAGACGTGGACCCCTTATATTGGACGAGCGGAAAGCCGTGACGAGCCAACAGCGGGTTGAGAGCGTCGCGGACGGTAAAGAACGACTTGTCGCCACCGATCGGGCGAGTCTGCTTTGCGGCCATAGCACGCTCCATGAGGAAGGTACGACCACATTAACCTCGTCTCTCATGTCTCACAAGGCTCATTCGGACGAATTCGTATTTTCACGACATTCTCTCCGATATTGAGGCGTGCCGCCGGAGCGAGAAAGGAAACGAGACAGGTGAAATGACAGCTCTTTCATCCAACGACGGGAACCGGAAGCGCGAGCGAGGCACCTTGGCCGTTGCCGCGCTTCCGGTCGTTAGTTAGTCCGCGAGCCAGAAGCGAATGATGCAGTACAGTGCCTGGAAGCCGTCCTTCAGGCCGATCTTCTTGCCCTCTTCGTAGGTGCGGCCCGAGTAGCTGATCGGCACCTCGTAGATGCGCCACGGCGGCTGGCCCTTGCGCTTGCGGGCGATCTTCGCCGTCACCTCCGGCTCGAACCCGAACCGGTTGCTCTTCAGCTTCATCCCCTGAATCACCTCGCGCTTGAACACCTTGTAGCACGTCTCCATGTCGGTCAGGTTCAGGTTGGTACACCAGTTCGACAGCGTCGTCAGCACCCGGTTGCCGACCGAGTGCCAGTAGTACAGCACGCGGTGGCTCTCGCCGATGAACCGCGAGCCGATCACCACGTCCGCGCGGCCGTCGAGGATCGGCTGGATGAGCTTCGGGTACTCGGCCGGGTCGTACTCCCAGTCCGCGTCTTGCACGATCACCAGATCCCCGGTGCAGTGCTTGAAACCCTCGCGCAGTGCCGCGCCCTTGCCCATGTTCTTGGGCTGGTGGAACACGCGGACGTTGTCGTACTGCTTCTCCAGTTGCGCGAGAATCGCGGCGGTGCCGTCCTTCGAGAAGTCGTTGACCAGGATGAGTTCTTTGGGAATCTCGACGGCCTGCACGCGGCGGACGAGTTCCGCGAGCCACCGCTCCTCGTTGT
>CANLGS010000350.1 GCA_947490035.1 Gemmataceae bacterium | reverse complement strand
GCGCGTGGCGGCTGATGTGGGACAGGCCGCTGGCCTGTCAAATTAAGACAGGCCAGCGGCCTGTCCCACATCAGCCGCGGCGCGGCAGCGGGAGGTGGACCGTGATCGTCGCGCCCGTACCGACGCCGTCGCTGTGTGCGGATACCGTGCCGCCGTGCATCTCCACCAGCCGGCGCACCAGCGCCAGCCCGATCCCCAGACCCGACTGCGAGCGGTTGAGCGTGCGATCCACCTGCGTGAACAGCGCGAACACCTGCGGCAGAACGTCGGCCGGGATGCCGACGCCGGTGTCGCGGATCGTCACCGTGACGCGCCCCCCGGTCGGCGCGACGGTGAGCCACACCTTGCCGCCCGGCTCGGTGAACTTGGCCGCGTTGTTCAGAATGTTGCAAAACACATGCGTCAGCCGCACGCGGTCGCCGGCGATGCGCACGGGTTCGGCCGGCACGTCCGCGATCAGTTCCAGTTTGGCCTTGTCGAGTTGCGACCGGCTCATGTCGATCACCGACTCCATCACCTCCTGAACGGTCAGCGCGTCGATCGTCAGCCGCAGCTTGCCGGTCGTGATCCGCGACACGTCGAGCAGGTCTTCGACGAGCCGCTTGAGCTGCGCGACCTGCCGCTCCATGCGCTCGCGCTGCCGGCGGACGGTGTCCCCGGTGTCGTTCGCGAGCCGCAGGATTTCCAGCGCGTTGGTGATGGGCGTGAGCGGGTTGCGCAGCTCGTGCGCGAGCAGCGCGAGGAACTCGTCCTTGCGGCGGTCGGCGTCGCGCAGCGCCTCGTTGGCGCGGGCCAGTTCGTCGGTCCGCTCGCGCACCTTCTGTTCCAACTCGGCGGCCGCGCGCGACTGCGCGACCGCGTACCGGATCGCGCGGTCGAGCACCGCGGAGGTGAGTCCGGCCTTCTCCAGGTAGTCGGCGGCGCCGGCGTCGAGGGCCTCGGAGTCGGTGCGCGCGCGGCCCTGACCGGTGAAGAGGATGACGGGCGCCGAGCGGCCGCGGGCGCGCGCCTCGCGGAGCAGGTCGATGCCGGTCTTCTCGCCGAGCCGGAAGTCCAACAGGTACACGTCGTGGGTGGCCCGTGCAGATCGCTTCCAGCCCTTCCGAATAGTGAGGGGTCCAGTCCATCGTGTACGGCTTGCCGGGTACGTCCGCGAGCCGCTCCGCGGTCAGGAACCGGTCGTCCTCGTCGTCGTCGATCAGCAGCACCCGCAGTGGGGTGCCGGGTCCGCGCTCAGCTCCGGGATTCGTGCCCATCGGGGGGAAGCTCCACGATTTCGAGCCAGTAGTTGCCGAGCGTGCGAACCACGTACACCAGGCGCTCGAACGTAACCGGTTTCGTGATGTACGAGGCGGCCGACAGGTCGTAACTCCGCAAGATGTCCTCCTCGGCCTTGGAGTTCGTCATCACCACGACGCGGATGTTGCGCAGCCGCGGGTCGCTTTTGATCTCGCGCAGCGCCTCGCGCCCGTCCTTACGCGGCATGTTGAGGTCGAGCAAGATCAGCCCCGGCGTCGGGGCGGCCCCCTCCGCGGCGTACTTCCCGCGCTGGTGCAAATAGTCCATCAACTCTTCGCCGTCCTCCACGAACCGCAAATCTTTAGCCAAATGGTTCTCCTCGAACGCTTCCCGCGTCAACTGGCGGTCGTCGGGGTCGTCATCGGCCATCAGGATGGTGATGGGTTTGGTCCGTTGCGTCATCGTCGTCGGTATCCGCTCGCGAGTTAGCCTGGCGCGCCGGGAGGGTGACCACGAACGTGGCGCCTTCCCCTTCCCGGCTGTTGGCCGTGATCGCCCCGCCGTGCCGCTCCGCGATCTTGCGGCAGATGGCAAGCCCGACCCCGGTCCCCTCGTACTCGTCCCGCCCGTGGAGCCGCTGGAACACTTCAAAGATGCGGTCGCGGTACTTCTCGTCGAACCCGATGCCGTTGTCCCGCACGGTGAGGCGGACCAGCGGCGGACCTTCTCCGCCATCCGGGTCGGCGGGCGGGGTTACGAGTTCGCCGCCGATCTCGACCACGGGCGGAACGCCCGGTCGCTGGAATTTTACCGCATTGGCGATCAGGTTCTGGAACAACTGGCGCAATTGTGTCGTGTCGGCGTCGATCGCGGGCAGCGGACCCACCACGACGGTACCGTTCGCCTGGCCGATCCGCACCTCCAGATCGGAGACCACTTCGCGTACCAGTTTGTCCAGATCGAGGCGATTGAACGGGCGCTGCTGACTGGTGACGCGAGAGAACGACAGCAGGTCGTCGATGAGCCGGCGCATCCGCCCGGCGGCGGTCAGCATCCGATCGACGTACTCCTTCCCCTTGTCGGGGAGGGTGTCGCGACACTTGGTCACGAGCCGGTCGCCGAACGCCTGAATCTTGCGCAGCGGTTCCTGCAAGTCGTGAGAGGCGATGTACGCGAACTTCTCCAGTTCGCCGTTGCTGCGTTCCAGTTCGACCGCGACCGCCCGGACCTTCTCCTCGGCCCCTTTACGTACCCCAACCTCATCGAGTAGCGCGCCGTTGGCCTGCTCCAGCGCCGCCGTGCGATCCCGCACCAGGCGCTCTAGCAACTCGGTCTGGCGCTTCTGGTCGTCGATGTCGGTGAGCGTGCCGACCCACTCGTCGATGGCCCCGGTCGCGTCGCGCAGCGGCACCGCGGTAGACAGGAACCAGCGGTACTCGCTGTCCTCAGCGCGGCGCAACCGGAACTCCTCCGAATACCCGTCGGCCTGGTGCAGAACGGCGAGTTGCCACCCGCCGCGGAGCCGGTCGGCGTCGTCCGGGTGGAGCAATTCGCCACCCCAGCCGAGGTCGCGGCCGGACACCAACTCCGTGCCGGTGTACTCCGTCCAGCGGCGGTTGAAGAACGTCACCTCGCCCTTCGGGTCGGCCGTCCACACGATCTGCGGCACCGTCTCGGTCAGGGTGCGGAACCGCAGCTCGCTCGCGCGAATCTGCTCCTCGACGCGGCGCTGCTCGGTCACGTCGCGCGAGACGCCGATCAGCCGGTACGGGCGCCCGTCGGCGCCGGGCAGCGGGGCGATGGACACGTCCCAATACTTCGGCGTGCCCTTCGCCGTCGGGCAAAACCCCTGGAACCGCCCGACCTGCCCTGAGATCGCACCGGCGACCGCCTCGCGAATCGTCTCGCGGTTGGCCGCCGGCCATACGTCGGACCACCGCTGCCCCCGCAGCCCGCCGAAGTCGTCGATCTCCATCAGCCGGCAGCCCGCCTCGTTCATCTCCAGCAGCCGGCCGTCCAGGTCGAACACCTTGAGGCAGTCGGGGCTGTTCTCGAACACGCTGCGGCGGAACGCCTCGCTGACGCGGATCACCTCGACGGCGGTCTTCTGGTCGTGGATGTCGGCCATCGACCCGATCCACTGGTCCATCCGCCCGTCGGCGTGGCGCAGCGGCACCGCGACGCTCTGAAACCATCGGAACGCGCCCGTCATGGTGTGCGTGAGCCGGAACTCTTCCGCGAACCGGTCCGCGCCGCCGGGGGTCGCGCGGCCGACGGTGCCGACCCACGCCGCGTACACCCGCTCGCGGTCGTCGGGGTGCAGTGCCTTCATCCACCCGTTGCCGCGCGCCTCCTCGACCGGCAGCGCGGTGTGTTCGATCCACCGCTGGTTGAAGTACGTCACCTCGCCGTGCGCGTCCGCGTTCCAGACGATGTGCGGGACCGCCTCGGTCAGCAGCCGGTAGCGCTCCTCGCTGAGCCGCACCGCGTCCTCCGCTTCGCGGCGCTCCGTGATGTCGTGCAGGACGACGCCGACGCCGAGGGTCGGTCCATCGGGGTGGCGCACCGGGAACGCCGTCACCAGCCACGCGCGGTTCGCGCCGGTCGCGTCCGGCCGCTGGATGCTGCCGGAGAACACGCCGGCTTCACCCGTCGCGATGCGCCGGTAGGTCGCGGCCAATTCGGGCGGGAAGTCGGGCAGCACGTCCGTCAGCCGCCGCCCGATGTGTTCGCTCACGGACGGGCCGTTGACCGCCGCGAGGAAGGTGTTGATCTTCTCGTAGCGCAGGTCCGGGTCGAAGAACACGATCCCTACGGGCGCGTTGTCGATGAACGCATCGAGGCGCGCGAGCGCCTCGGCGGTCTGGTTCCGCGCCGCCGTAAGTTCACCCTCGCGCTGCCGCAGCGCGGCTTCCACCACCCGCCGACGAACCATCTCGGATTCCAACTCTTCCTGCCGCGCCAGCGCCGACCCCAGTGCCACCTTCGCCCGCCGCTGCGCCACCCGCTGCGACTCGCCCAGGGCCGCGCACGCGACGCCGCAAAAAAAGAACAGCGCGACCGCCAGTTGGTTGCCCAGCCCGACGATGAAGAACGTGTTCCGCGGGGGCACGAAGAAGTACATGTACCCGGCCACCGCGATCACCAGCGTCACCAGAGCCGGCCGGAACCCGTACTGCCAACTCACGTACACGACCGCCAGCAGTGCGACGACGAAGATGTGGTCGTCATTCAGCAGCGGGTCGAGCGCGGCGCGGATCAGGATCGCGAGGACGCCCACGAAGAGCGCGACGATGTAGTCTTGCCACTGGGTCGTGCGGCCGACCCCGGTGATCGGGCGGTGGAGTTTGGTGTCGGCCCCGCTCTTCACGGCCTCCGCCACCGCCGGCATCACCCGCGGAATCACCTGGACCAGCGCGAAAACCGTCGCCCACGAGATCACCGCCGTGACCGCCTTCATCACCCCCGCGAACCGGTACGCCGGGTACTCGAACATCAGCGCGTCCAGCAGGTGCGTCGTCCCGCACGCGAGGATGAACAGCGCGAACAGCACGAACAACCGCGGGAACGGCAGGTCGCGGCGGCGGGTGAAGTAGACCAGCACCAGCGGGATCGAAACGTAGGCCAGCCAGATGAAGAGATCGCTGGTCGCGTGCAGCCAGATGAGGGCGGGATTCCAGCCGGTGCCGTGTTCCGCGCGGCGGGTGAATCCCGTCGGGTCGAATAAGCCGGTCAGAACCTCGAGCATGGGCTTACCTGGAAAGAGCGGCGAGACGGCTTGTTCCAACGCGCCCTGTTGGGCTGTAGAATACACCCACTACCCAACGTAGGAACTCAGCGCATGGTTAATGACACTTCCGCTGCACCTTCCGTGCCAAGCTCGCCGACACAACGTGTACTCGTCGTTGAAGACCTGGAAGACGCGCGCACGTCGCTCCAGGAACTGCTCCAGATGACGCTCAAGCTGGAAGTGGACACCGCGGAGGACGGCGCCGCGGGCCTCGCGCTGCTGCGCTCGAAGCCGTACAGTTTGGTCATCACCGACCTGCGCATGCCGAAGGTCGGCGGCATGAAGCTCATCGAGGCGATTCAGGCCGAGAAGATTCCCGTGACCGTGATCGTCACCACCGGCCACGGGAACGTGAAG
>CANLGS010000349.1 GCA_947490035.1 Gemmataceae bacterium | reverse complement strand
TTCGGCAAGCGAAGCGCGGCCTCGACCCACCCTACAAGATTCGAGCGCCGCCTCATGCAAACCCTTCGCCTCTCCATTGTTGCCACGCTGCTCGTCGCTATTGGTTCACTCGGTCACGGCGAACCGCCCGCCGCGCCAAAGGCCGCACCCGACGCGCAACCGCTCGCGGCGAATGCCAAAGCGTTCGTCGCGAAGCACTGCCTCGAGTGTCACAGCGGCCCGAAGCCGAAGGGCGACATCCGGCTCGACACGCTCACGGCCGACCTCGGCAACAAGGCCAACCGCGAGCTGTGGGCCTCGGCGCTCGATCAGATAAAAGCCGGTACGATGCCGCCGGAGAAGAAGCCGCGGCCCGACGCGAAGGACGTGACCGCGCTGAACGGTTGGGTGACCGGGCGCCTCGAAGCCGCGGAAGTGGCGCGACGCGCGACACAGGGCCGCGCGACGACGCGCCGGCTGAATCGCGTCGAGTACGAGAACACGATTCGCGACCTGCTCGGGATCGACGCGGAACTGAAGGAGCTGTTCCCGGCCGACGCCGCCGCGAACGGCTTCGACACCAGCGGCGACGCGCACCACGTCTCGTCGTTCCTCATGGAGAGCTACCTCGAAGCGGCCGACAAGGCGCTGAACTTCGCCATCGCGAACAGCCCGCAACCGCCGGTCGTCAAGAAGCGGTGGACGCTCAAGGACGAACGCTACATCAACACGACGACAGAGAACGTGTTCCTGAAGCGCGCGGACGAACTCGTGATGTTCAGTTCGTCCGCGTGGAATTCGATCACGGTCGGGCAGTTCTACCCGCCGGACCGCGGCCGGTATCGCATCCGCATCTCGGCGCAGGCGGTGCAGAGCGACGGCAAGCCCGTGAGCTTCCGCATCGATGCCGGGCCGATGCTCATGGGCACGAAGAACCACCTCGTCGGTTACTTCGACGCGCCCGCCGACGCGCCGAAGGTGTTCGAGTTCGTCGATCACTTCGAGGCACGGAACCACATCCGCATCTCGCCTTACGGCCTCGCGTCCGCTCAGACCGTCACCAAGATCGGCGCGGAGAAGTACACCGGCGTAGGCCTCGCGATTCAGTACGTCGAAGTCGAAGGCCCACTGCACGACACGTGGCCGCCGGCGGCTCACCGACAGATTTTCGGCGACCTGCCGCAAGTCGCGGCGCCGGTGTTCAACAACAGCAAGCGCGTCGAAGTGACCTCGAAGACGCCCGAAGCCGACGCCGCGACCGTGCTGAAGAACTTCGCCCGCCGCGCGTTCCGCCGCGCCGTGACCGCCGACGACATCAAGCCTTATCTCGCGATCGTGATGGCCCGGCTCGCGGAGAAGTATTCGTTCGAGAAGGCGGTTCGCGTCGGGCTGAAGGGCATCTTGGTGTCGCCGGAGTTCCTCTTCCTGCGCGAGAAGCCGGGCAAGTTGGACGACTTCGCGCTCGCGTCGCGGCTGTCGTACTTCCTGTGGAGCACGATGCCCGACGAACCCTTGATGGAGATTGCGGCGAAGGGCAAGTTGTCGCAGCCGGACACGCTGCGCGAACAAGTCGAACGCATGCTGAAGAGTCCGAAGGCGAGTCAGTTCACGGAGAACTTCGTCGGGCAGTGGCTCGGGCTGCGCGAGATCGACTTCACCGCGCCGGACTTCCGCCTGTACCCCGAGTACGACGAGGCGCTGAAGGTCGCGATGCTGGCCGAAACGCACCTGTTCTTCAACGAGTTAGTGAAGCACGACATGAGCGTGACGAACGTGGTCGCGAGCGACTTCACGTTCCTGAATGGCCGGCTCGCGAAGCACTACGGCATCCCCGACGTGAACGGCTTCGAGATGCGCAAAGTCGCGCTGAAGCCGGAGAGCCGTCGCGGGGGCTTCCTCACGATGGGCAGCGTGCTGAAGGTGACCGCGAACGGCACGAACACGTCGCCGGTGGTGCGCGGCGCGTGGGTACTCGACCGCATCCTCGGTCAGCCCCCTGCCCCGCCGCCGCCGAACACACCCGCGGTCGAACCGGACATTCGCGGTGCGGTCACCATTCGCGACCAGTTGGCGAAGCACCGCGCGACGCCGTCGTGCAACACGTGTCACACGAAGATCGACCCGCCCGGCTTCGCGCTGGAGAACTTCGACGTGATCGGCGGCTGGCGCGACAACTACCGCAGCCTCGGTCGCGGCGATGTGGTGACGGTGGAGGGCCGCCGGATGCCGTACCACAAGGGGCTGAAGGTCGATCCGGCCGACACGTTCAACGGCGAGAAGTTCCAGAACATCGACGAACTGAAACAGCTTCTCCTCAAGGACAAAGACCAGTTGGCTCGCGCGCTCGCGGAGAAGCACGTGGCGTATGCGACCGGTGCCGCGCCGACCACACTCGACAAGCCGGAGATCGACGCCATCAGCGCTAAGGTTCGCGCGAAGAACTACGGCGTGCGCACGCTCGTTCACGAAGTGGTGCAGAGCAAACTGTTCCAACACAAATAACCAAGAGCCGCAGATGACGCAGAGAACGCAGATCGAAACAATGCATCATTGAATTTGGTCTTATCTGCGTTCTCTGCGTCATCTGCGGCTCTTGGTTACCCTCTGGTTGCACACATGAAACTGACTCGCCGCCACGTGTTGAAGGCCGCCGGTGTTTCGCTGGCGCTGCCGATCCTCGACGCCACCGCGCCCGTTCGCGCGGCCGCGCCCGCAATGGTGCCGCGCCGAATGGTGATGATCTGCACGCCGCTCGGCATCCACCCGCCGAACCTCTTCCCGGAGAAAGCCGGGAAGGACTACGCGCTCACGCCGTACCTCGAAACGCTCAAAGACCTCCGCAACGACTTCAGCGTCATCAGCGGGCTGTCGCACGTCGGCGTCGATTCCGGGCACGACTCGATGTTCAGCTACCTGACGGCCGCGCAGCACCCGGAGCGGCGGGCCGGGTTCCGCAACAGTATCTCGATCGACCAGTTCGCTGCCGAACGCATCGGCGACCAGACGCGGTTCCCAAGTCTCGCGCTTGCGGGCGAAGGCTTTAGTCTTTCGTGGACTCGCAGCGGCGCGCTGGTGCCCTCCGACCCGTGGCCCGCGAGTACGTTCGCCAAGCTCTTCATCGACGGCAAGAAGGACGACGTGCAGGCGCAGGTGCAGCGCCTCCGCGACGGACAGAGCGTCCTCGACACCGTGGGCGATCAGGCGAAGAAGGTGGCGGGTGCGGTCGGCCCGGGGGACCGCGAGAAGTTGGACGAATACTTCACCAGCGTCCGCGAACTGGAGAAGCGGCTCGCGAAGGCGGAAGAGTGGTCGAAGAAGCCGAAGCCGAAGGTGGACGCGAAGCAACCGCAGAACATCATGAACGCCGCGGACGTACTCGGCCGCACGCGGTTGCTGTTCGACCTGACGCACCTCGCCTTGCAAACCGACTCGACGCGACTCGTCACGATCCTGCTCGGCGGGGCGAGCCAGGTGCCGCCGATTCCGGGCGTGTCGTTCGACCACCACAACCTCTCGCACCACGGGCTAGACCCCGACAAACTGAAGCAACTCGCGATCGTAGAGACGGAAACTTTCAAGCTGCTCGCGAACATGCTCACGAAACTGAAGGAGTCGAAGGAAGACGGTGCTACCGTACTTGATCGAACGATGGTGATGTACGGGAGCAACATGAGTAGCGGGAACAGCCACTCGTGCAAGAACCTGCCGATCGTCCTCGCGGGCGGCGGGTTCAAGCACGGCCAGCACCTCGCGTTCGACGCGAAGAGCGGCCCGCCCCTCGCGAACCTGTACGTATCGATGCTCCAGCGGCTCGGCCTCGAAGTGGACAAGTTCGGTACGAGCAACGGCGCGCTCACCGGTCTGGAAACCGCCGGTTGAGAGGGCACGCGATGGCAAAGGACGCTCAAGTCGTTCCGGTGTTCGTGCCTCCGCTCGCGACCATGTTGGCGCACGCGGAGGAGGCGAAGGGCGAGCCGTTGACCGAGGCGGAAGTGGCGCGCGCCCGCGACCACGCAGTCTGCATCATGATGCACCCGGACCGCGCGAACGAGATGACCGCGAAGCGCGGCTACCGCGACGTGGAACCGAGGAACTGCTGGGCCGACTGGCACCGGCTCCGCGTCCAGGTGACCGGCAAGGGCTACCTGCCGAAGATCGTGCTGTGTCTGGTCGGCGGCGCCGACTTTGCGGAGCGCGCGAAGCCGGTCCTTGAAGAGGCGGGCGTGGAACACGAGTTCACGCCGCGCGACGAGCGGATGGCGGAGTCGTTCGCGGCATCGGCCTTTCGCGTGCAGCCCACGCTGACGCCGGCGGACTACGAGACAATCGCACAACACGAGAGCGCGCTGTACGTGTTGAGCAAGAACTACACCGCGGCCGAAGCACCGGATATCGCGCGCACGATGCTCCTTGTTGCCGCCCGGCTGCTCGCCGCGGGCGCCACCGCGATGAAGTGCGAAAGCTCCGGCGTCGCGCACAGCCGCGTGCGCTGGACGGTGTTGGCGATCCGAGCCGACAACCCGGCCGACCACGCCGAACGGTGCGCGGGCCTCTTCAACGCCTACGTGCAATACCCGATCCAATCCGAAGCCGACCTCTACACGTGCGGAATGCACCTGCTCGGCAAACCAGACCTGATCGCCGCGAACGACCTGCTGCCGGTGGAAGATGCCGTCGAGCTGTTCCGCGCCTTCGCGATGTACCTGCTCGCCGAGTGTCCCGAGGGCAGCTTCGCGTCCGGCCACACGTTCAGCGTGAGCGAGACCGCGCCGCGTTACCGCGTCGTATGGGAGCCTTGCAGCGGGTACGCGGAGGACGAGTTCTTCTTTAACCCCTTCGGCCGCTGGCGGTTCACGGCGGTCTGATGCCGCGGAGACGTATACTTAGCCTCTGCGACGGTTGCAGAGGGGTCGCGTTCTGTACCACGGAGGGGTGACACTCCTCAGCCCAGGGCAACGCCCTGGGTACGCTTCGCGGATATGCGGGGCGCGATGCCTACCGATTGGTGCGGCGTCGGTTCCCGGCGCGCCCGCCGAGCCACCCAGGGCGTTGCCCTGGGATGAGAGGTGTCACCCCTCCGGGGTACAAACCCGGACGCCGCTCGCCTGTCCGTCGCTTACGCTTGCGGCTCGTCAAGAGCGAACTGCCTCGGTTGTGGCCGTGCGAGTATCCCATGCAACTCGGTCTGTTCTCGATCAGCTACGGCGGGTTGTGGGGTCAGGCGGCGCTCGACCTGCGGGCATTCGTCCGCAAGGCCGCGACCCTCGGCTACGACGCGGTCATGCCCGCGGGGAAGCGCCCGCACCTGTCGCCCCTCGACTTCAACGCCGACGCGGTCGCGGCCCTTCGCGACGAACTCGATTCCGCCGGAGTCAAGTGCGCGGTCGTCGCGGCGTACACCGATCTCACG
>CANLGS010000348.1 GCA_947490035.1 Gemmataceae bacterium | reverse complement strand
TCGCTCTCGGCGACGGTGTGAAGATCGTCGCGGCGGTGACCACGGACCCGCGGTTCACGCCCGCGGACTGGCAAGGGAAGGGCGACACGCCGGGCGGCCCGTATGTACTCGTCGGCACGCGAAACGGTTACGTGCTTCGGCTGCCGCTGACCGCGTTCCGCACGGAGTCGAAGAAGGTCGGTCGGCGCTTCGTGAAGCTCGAAGAGGGCGATAAGGTGGTGACGGTGCGGCTGGCGAGCAGCGAGGACGGCGTGATGCTCGCGACCGCGGGCGGGTACGTCACGCACTTCCCGCTCGACCAGGTCACGATCCTTTCTGGCGTGGGGAAGGGCGTGTTCGGGATCAAACTCGAACCGGGCGACGAGTGCGTCGGCGGCGTGTTAGTCGGCGGGCGTTTCGACAAGTTGGTGGTGGAAACGGAGAACGGCAAGACGCAGGACTTCGGCCCCGGTGCGGTGAAGAGCCGCGCCCGCGGGTCGAAGGGCGAGAAGCCCGGCCAGCGGACGAAATTCGCGCGCGTGGTCCCGCCGCCAATCGAACTGGCCGACTGGGACGCGGTCGAGGGCAAGAAGCCGAAGGACGCGGAGTGAGGAAAGGCAGAAGACCCCTCACCCGCCGTGCAAAGCCACGGCGGGTGAGGGGTCTTCGCTTTCGAGTAACCGGACGCTTGGGGGAATTCGATCATGTCCACTGCCGTCGAGACGCCAACGATTTCGCGCCAACAGGCCATCGTCATCGCTGAGGCGGACGCGGTTCCGATGTACGGGCTGGCGCGGCTCAACAGCCTCATGCTGAAGGCTGTTCTTCACGAGGACGGTTGGCACATCGAGTACCAGCAGTGGCGCCCGCGTCACACCGGCGGCGGGCCGCACTACGTCATCGACGCGACCACCGGCGACATCGTTTCCAAGAAGTATTACCAGTAAGCGCCCTGACACAGACACCGAGAAGCAGCATGAGCGCACTATCCGTCGCACAGGCGAAGTACCGCACCGAAGACATCAAGGTGCTGAAAGGGCTGGAACCGGTCCGGCTGCGCCCGGCCATGTACATCGGCGCGGTCGATGGCAAGGGGCTGCACCACCTCGCGTGGGAAATCCTCGACAACGCCGTGGACGAGTACATCAACGGGTTCGCGGACCACATCACGCTCACACTGCACAAGTCCGGGCACGCGATCACCGTCACGGACAACGGCCGCGGCATCCCCATCGAGATGTCGAAGGAGCACAAGAAGACTGGTCTGGAACTGGTACTGACCGTGTTGCACGCGGGTGGCAAGTTCGGTGGTGAATCCGATAGCGGGTACGTCCGCACCGGCGGGTTGCACGGCGTCGGCGCGTCGGTCGTCAACGCGCTCTCGAAGAAGCTCGTCGCCACCGTCAAGCGCGACGGCTTCGAGTACCAGCAGAGCTACTCGAAGGGCGAACCGCTGGGCAAGTTGGAGAAGATCGGGCCGTTCCGCGGGCACGGCACCGGCATCTACTTCGAGCCGGACGACAGCATCTTCAAGACGGTGCGCTTCGACCCCGACGTGATCAAGGCGCGCCTCGAAGACATGTCGTTCGTTCACAGCGGGCTGCACATCACGTACAAGAACGAGATCAGCGGCGAGACGCTCGAACTCGCGAACCCCGGCGGCTTGCCGGCCTTCCTGACGAAGCTCGTCACCGACGGGCAGAAGCCGTCCGTGACGGAAGCCGCGTTCTCCGCGGTGCGCGAGACCGGCGACAAGATCGAGATCGCGCTCCAGTGGACGGAGTCCACGGAAGAGACGTACCGCAGTTACGCGAACGGCATCCGCACGCCCAGCGGTGGCACGCACGAAAGCGGCCTGAAGAACTCACTGCGCAAGGCGATCAACAACTACATCGAAACGCACGACGTGAAGGTGAAGGGGCTGAAGATCACCGCCGACGACATCCGCGAGGGCGTGGTCGCGGTGCTGTCGGTGTTCGTCCGCGACCCGCAGTTCGAGGGCCAGACGAAGCAGAAGCTGAACAACCCGGAGCTGGAATCCGCCGTCGATAACTTCGCCCGGCCGGCGCTGGAGGCGTGGCTGAACAACAACAAGACCGCGGCCGACGCGATCGTCGGGCGGATCGTCCTCGCGGCCAAGGCGCGCGAGGCGTCGCGCGCCGCGGTGTCGGAGGTGAAACGCAAGGCGCCGGGCAGCCGGCGCCTGAGCCTGCCGGGGAAGCTCGCGGACTGCAAGTCTACCGACATGGCGAAGACGGAGTTGTTCATCGTCGAAGGCGACTCGGCCGGCGGCAGCGCGAAGCAGGGCCGCAACAACGACACGCAAGCGGTGCTGCCGCTTCGCGGCAAGATTCTGAACTGCGAAGACCTGAACACCGCGCGGGCGCTCGCGAACCAGGAAATCGCCGACCTCGTGACCGCGATCGGCACCGGCGCGGGCGACAAGTTCAACATCGACGGGCTGCGTTACGGCAAGATCATCCTGCTCATGGACGCCGACGCCGACGGCTGCCACATCAGCACGCTGATGCTCGACTTCTTCTTCCGCCACATGACGAAATTGATCGAGAAGGGGCACGTGTTCATCGGCAAGCCGCCACTGTACCGCGTCACGGCCGGCAAGGAAATTCACTGGGTGCAGGACGACAAGGCGAAGGAGGAGCTGACGGAGAAGTTGCAGAAGTCGAACCGCAAGTTCGAGGTGACGCGGTTCAAGGGGCTGGGCGAGATGGACGCGAAAGACCTGTCCAGCACCACGCTCGACCGCAAGACGCGAACGCTGCTCAAGGTGCAGATCGAATCGCAGTTGGAGGCGAACGACGCGTTCGTAGAGTTGCTCGGCAAGGACGCGGCGCACCGGTACAAGTTCATCATGGAGCGGGCGGAACTGGCCGACGCCGAAGAACTCGACGTGTGATACCGCTCACTTCGCCCGCACACTCGACAACCCGCCGTCCACACTGATTATTTGCCCGGTGACCCACACGGTTGCCGGGTCGAGCAACCACGCGACCACTTCCGCTACGTCACCTGGTTCGCCGATGCGCCCGAGGGGGTGCATCGCGGTGGACGCCTTCAGCGTGGCTTCGCTCGAAGTCAGGCGCGCCGATAACGGCGTGCGAACCAGACCCGGTGCGACGGCGTTCACCCGAAGCCCGCGCGGCGCGTAGGTCGCGGCGGCCGAGATCGTCAGCCCGTTGATCGCGCCCTTCGCGGCGGCAATCGCTTCGTGGTTCATTAGGCCGATCTTGGTCGCGACGGTGGACATCAGAACCACCGACCCGCCGTTGGGCATCGCCTTCACCGCGGCGCGCAGCACGTAAAACGCGGTCAACAGATTCACCGCGAGCGTGTCGCCGAACTCCGCGTCGCTCGTCAGGTGCGCGGGCTTCAGCAGAATCGAGCCGCACAGGTTCGCGGCACCGCTGATCGAGCCGAACTCAGCCGTCGCTTCCGCGAAGACGGCATCGACGGCACCGGAGTCGGTCGCGTCGAGCGATCGCGTGGTGACAGTTGCTTGCGCGTTGATCGCGCGCAGTTCGTCCGCGAGCGATTCCAGTTTGGCCGGGTCGCGGGCGGCGAGCATCAGCTTGCACGGGCCGCGTGTCACAAGTCGTCGGCACAGTTCGGAGCCGATGCCGCCGGACGCCCCGACGACGACGTGTGCGGGAATGTCGCTCATGATTTCGCCCTCGGTGCCTCGCGGCCCTTCCATCCGACCGGCGTTCCGATCACGGCGCGGAAGATCGCGTGCCACTGAACCGCGAGCAGCAGCACGACCGCAACAGGGTGAAAGAAGAGGCCGAGCAACGGGAGGCCGAATCGCTTGTGCATCAGGGCGCGAGGGGAGAGCGAAAGCCACTGGGTGAAGAGTACGACATAGACGGTGGTCAGTGCCATTTCTGGATCGCTCAACACGAGCGGAAGCAGCACATACGGCAACACCTGTCCGCACACCAACACCACGGTCCAGAACCCAATCTGCCCGGTCGCGGCCATGCCCTCGCGGGCGTTCTTCGCCAATCCGAACCACACGCCGCTGGCGGACCGGTACATGCGGCAGGTCGCCAGGTTGGTCGCGTCGCACACGTCCGTCCACAACCCGGCTTTGCGGTACGCGCGCGGCAACTTGAGCCCGTCGTGGAGAGACGACTTGATGGCCGCGTGACCGCCGACTTTCGCGTAAGCGGCGCGCGTCGTCGTGAACCACTGCCCGCAGCCGGCCCCGAACGCGGACCAGCGGAAGTGCCGCATCCCCCACACCGGCAGGAAGCAAAGCAGCAACCAGTTGATGAGCGGGATGAGCAACTTTTCGAGCAGTGTACCGGTTTCCTGCCTCGGGAAGCCGCTCACGAGGTCCGCGCCGCTCGCGCGAAGGAACAGCACCATCCGCGCGAGTGCTTCCGGGCCGAGCCGGACATCGGCGTCGAGGAACGTGAACGTGTCGTAGCGGGCGAGCTTGGAGAGCGCGAAGCACGCGTGTTGTTTGCCGCACCAGCCGTCAGGCAGTGGCGGTGCGGTTTCGAGCCGCACGCGCGGGTCTTCGGCCGCGATCGCGCGAACGATCTCCGCCGTGCGGTCGGTCGAAGCGTCGTCCAACACGATCACTTCGAGAATGACGTGCTGCGACGCCAAGACGGAGCGCACGCAGGCTTCGATGCCGAGTTCTTCGTTCCGCGCGGGGATGAGTACGGAGAGCGCGGGCGCGTTTGAGCCGCTCGCGGCTTCGCAACCGGTCCTTCGCGCGGCGCTTGCGAAGCCGCGAGCGGCTTCAAAATGCGGCGGCTCGCGGAACAGGAACGAGTTCCACAGGTAGAGTAGCGCGGGGATCGCGGCGCAGTTGAGCGCGATACACGACAGCACGAGCAGCGTCACGGCCTGCCCTCGCCGTGCGACGGGTCGAACGCACGGCCCCGCGCCCAGGACTTGAGACGCCGCCAGGTGTCGTACACGCCGCCGACGCCGGTCTTGCCGGAGAGCAGTTCGGTGAACGCGGTCGGGTCGCGCCGCATGGCCTCGGCGTTCAGCGCGTCGAGGTTCGTCGTGAGCGCGGCTTCGATGAGCGCGGTCCACGCCTTGCCGTTCAAGCCGGGGTGGTCCGCGATCTTCAGCGGTTCGCCCACGCGAACGAGTGCTTCCGGCGTTTTCTCGGTCCAGAAGGCGTACTCCATCGCGACCGGCAGCACGACGCCCGCGCTGAGGCGTGCCGCGAGATGGCCGACACCGGATTGCAGCGCGAGCGGGCGCTCGCGCACATCGGAAAACCGCCCCTGTGCGGTCACCCAGAACACGCTTCGCGGGTGCGACAGAATCGCGGTGCCGGTGCGCAGGAACTCGGCCGCGCCGCGCAGCGATTTGGTATCGACGCCGACGAACCCGACGCGCTTGAAGAAGCCGTAGCGCTCGACCGCG
>CANLGS010000347.1 GCA_947490035.1 Gemmataceae bacterium | reverse complement strand
GCCGGCCCCGTTGGGGCCGAGGAACCCGACCACCTGGCCCTTCTCGACCTGAAACGACACGTCGCGCACGGCGTGGTATTCGCCGTAATACTTCGTGAGGTGTTCGACGACGATCATGTCGCGCCCTTCTCCCGGTCGTGCCCTTCTGTCGCCCGCGCCGCGCGAACCGTGCGGGGCACGCTTCGCTGCGCGGGCGGAGTGCGTCTGTCAAGCTACACGGTTAAGGCGCCGTGTGAAGCCTGGCAAGGGCGCGGGGGCGAGTGGTTACCGTGAAGTCGGTTTGACCGTTCGCGGCAACGGCGGCATGGTCGCGCCGCGGAAGTTGGGCAACGCCGGCAGAAGAATCGACATGCGACCTCACGGCCGATTCGTCGGAACGGTAGTTGTGGCGCTGCTCGTGAGCTGCTCGCCGACGCCCGCGTCGGCCGGCCCGTTCGGGGTCGACCTCTGGCTCGTGTCCGAACCCGATTACGGGCGCCCGCCCAAGCCCGGCGAGCATCTCGGCGAGTATCTGCTCGCGGAACGAATGCCGGTCCGGGTGCTGGTGCCCGGCCCGCCGCCGCTGCCGCAAACGGTCACGCCGCTTCCGCCTTACGAAGCGCCGCCCGAACGACCCGTCTTTCGTATCGGTTCTTACTCGCGCGATTGGGAACTCCCGCCTCCGCAACCGAAGCTCGGCGACCTGCCGCCCGAACCGGGCGCGTGCCCGGGCGAGTACGCCGCCGCAAGCGACCCGCACTGGCGCTACCTGGTTGCCGAATTGAAGCCCGCCCGGCGCGATGTGGGCAGTTCGCAATCCGCGATGGCGCGGGTGGCGTTCCTGTCCGTTCGCGCGAACCCGGTGGTCGAGCAGGCGCCGGCGCCGCGGGAACGGAAAGCGCCGCGGACGTGGCTGCCGTTCGCCGGTCCGGACGAAATGCGAATCGCGTTCGAGGGAGAGGACGGCGACTTCGAGGAGCCGATGAGCGCGTTCGACGCGGCGCGGCGGCTGAACTTGTGGCAGGGACAGACGCACCGGTTCCGGCTCACCGGTCTTGTGCCCGATCAACCCGAACTGACGCTCGTCGCGGACATTGAGGTAAGGAAATCGACGCCGCTGACGCGGCGCCACTTGCAGCGGGCCGCGGTGGTGGTGCGCGTCCGACCGGAGGAAGCCGCGCAGGCCGTGCGGGCGCCGGTGGTGAAGGTGTTCTACCTGTCCGATTCGGCCGAACGGCCGACCGGCTCGATCGCGAACGCGGAAGAAGTGGTGTCCACGAGTTTGCCTCCGGGCGTCGATGCACTCGCCGAAGCGCGGCGGCGCGGAACAGTCGTCGCGGTGGTGCGCCTCGGCGCGCCGGAAACGGAGTTTCGCGCCAGGGAACGATGAGATCACGTCGCGGGCGGCTGGTCGCCGTCCGGCTTCGGTTCGTCGGGCGGCGGTTGTTCGTCGTCGGCCGCCGTTTGCAGTTCGTGGTACAGCGCCAGGTTCGGGCCACGCTCGGAGAGCGGCCGGTTCGCCCGCGCCTGGGCCTCCGGCGAGTCGGGCGGCAGCATCGTCGCGGTCCACTCGACGAGGACGCTGTCCCTCAACTCGGTGATTCTCGGGGTGAAGCGATCTTGGCAAGCCATCGCTCTTACTCCGCCGGTTGTTGGTTGTCCGTCGGCGTCGGCCCGTCGAGCGGCGGCAGCGACGGGCTGCGCTCCGGGCGACCGATACGCTCCTGGGGTCCATCGAGTGGGGCCGCCGTGGCGGTGAACTCGATCAAGGTGGCCGTACTCTCGGTGTAGGGCGACCGCTTCCGCTGGGTTTTGGGGGTCTCTTCGCTCATGACTTCACCTCTCGCAACAAGAGCGCTGTGTCCGCCACCCACGCATTATCGCAGTACAACTCGACGAGATAAACCCCAGACGACTCGAAAACGCACCCTTCGAGGTGGACAACCACTTGAAGCTGGTGGTCGTGATCCAAGAAGTGGAGCGGCAGAGGGTCGGTAACGTAAATGAGTCTCGAATCGCTGGCTCGGCGGACGTCGATGTGACAGCGCACGTTACCAATCCCGCCGCGGAGTTGCGCGAAGCAAACGAATGACGCGTGCGCGTGTGGGTACTGGCGCGGTCTGATGCCATCGAACAGCGCGTACAGATTCGTCTGACCGCCTTCAACGTCGGTCTCTTCGCAACAGGTACAGCGCCTTCGCGCTTGGTATCCCCGGCATAGCTCTCCTCCCGGTGCGCACGAAGACGGGAGGCTTTCGCCTCCCGGTTCGTCACCTCACTCAGCCGCGGCTACCGCCGCCCACCGCCGCCCCCGCGCGGTCCGCCGCGATCGCCGCCGCGCCCGCCGCCACCGCGGTCGCCGCGATCACCACCGCGGTCGCCGCCGCCGCGGTCGCCGCGATCACCGCCGCGGTCGCCGCCGAAGCCGCCACCGCCGCCGCCCGGAGCGCCGCCTTCATCGCCCTCCTTCGGGGGCAGCAGCGCCTTGCGCGACAGCTTCACGCGGCCCTGGTCGTCGATGCCGATCACCTTCACCTGCACCTTGTCGCCGATCTGCACCACGTCCTCGGGGCGCTGCACGAACCCGCTGTCCAGTTCGGACACGTGGCACAGCCCGTCGCGGCCGGGCGCGATCTCGATGAACGCGCCGAACTCCTTGATCGAGATCACCTTCCCGTCGTACACCGCGCCGACCTTCACTTCGGCCGTCAAGCCCTCGACCATGCGCCGCGCGGCTTCCACGCTCTCCGCGTTCGCGGACGCGATTGACACCGTGCCGTCGTCCTCGATGTCGATCTTCGCACCCGTCTCCTCCTGGATGGCGCGGATCATCTTGCCGCCGGGGCCGATCAGCTTGCCGATCATCTCCGGGTTGATCTTCAGTTGGATCAGTCGCGGCGCGAACGGGCTGATGTCCTTGCGCGGGGCCGCGAGCGTCGCGAGCATCACCTTCAGGATTTGCAGCCGGCCTTCCTTCGCCTGATCCAGCGCGCCGCGAACGACCGCCTCGGTGACGCCATCGAGTTTGATGTCGAGTTGCACGCCGGTGATACCCTTCTGCGTGCCGGCCACCTTGAAGTCCATGTCGCCGTAGTGGTCTTCGTCGCCCTGGATGTCGGTGAGCAGCGTGAAGTTGTCGCCGTCCATCACGAGGCCGACCGAGATGCCCGCGACCGGGCGCTTGATCGGCACGCCCGCGTCCATCAGCGCCAGCGTCCCGCCGCACACGCTCGCCATGCTGGACGAGCCGTTCGATTCGAGAATCTCGGACACGAGGCGGATCGTGTACGGGAACCGTTCCCGCGGCGGGATGACGGCCTTCAGCGAGCGCTCGGCCAACATGCCGTGGCCGATCTCGCGGCGACCGGGCGCGCGGAGCGGCTTGCACTCGCCGACCGAGTACGGCGGGAAGTTGTAGTCGAGCATGAACTTCTTCGAGTACTCGTCCTGAAGGCCGTCCACCTTCTGCTCGTCGCCGACGGTGCCGAGCGTGACGACCACCAGCGCCTGCGTTTCGCCGCGCTGGAAGACCGCGGTGCCGTGCGTGCGGGGCAGCACGCCGACCTCGCCGGACACGGCGCGCAAGTCTTTCGGCGCGCGGCCGTCGATGCGGGTTCCGCCGAGCGTGATCTCGCGGAAGATGCGCTCGCGCACCGCGCCGAGCGCGCCGGACACCTGCGCGCCCGTGTACTTCGGGTTCGTCTCGCCTTCGGGCACGTAGACCTTCTTGATCTCGTCCTTCATCGCGTCGAGCGCCGCGTTGCGTTCCTTCTTGCCCTTCGTGAGGTACTTCTCGCGGTAGGTGGTGCCGTACTTGCCGTAGAGTTCCTCGGCGAGCGGGTTGTCCGGCGTCGCGGGCGGCAGCACCTTCGCGGGCAGCCCGGCCTTCTCGCGAAGTTCCTCGATGGCGTCGATGAGGACGCCGCACTGCTTGTGCGCCTCCACGATCGCGTCGCCCATCTCCTGCTCGGGGATTTCGCGGGCGAACCCTTCGATCATGCACACCGCGTCGCGAGTGGCGGCGACGATCAGGTCGAGGTCGCTCTCCTCCATCTGCGTGCTGGTCGGCAGGACGATGAGTTGGCCGTTGACGCGGCCGAGTCGCAGCCCGCCGTAGGGCTTGAGGAACGGGATGTGCGAGACGTGCAGCGCGGCGGACGTGCCGATGAGCGCGAGCATGTCGCCGTCGTTCTCCCGGTCGGAGGAGATGACGGTGCAGTGGATTTGGACTTCGTTGAAGTAGTTCGTCGGGAAGAGCGGGCGCGAGGGGCGGTCGATGAGGCGTGAGGTGAGGGTTTCTTTTGTACTCATGCGCGTTTCGCGCTTGATGAACCCGCCGGGGTACTTGCCCGCGGCGTAGGTGCGCTCGCGGTACTCCACTTGGAGCGGGAAGAAGTCGCGTCCGGGGATCGGCGACCCCTCGACGACCGCGACCAGCACACAGGTTTCCCCGTATGTGACGAGAACGGACCCGTGGGCCTGTTTCGCGAGTTTTCCGGTTTCGAGAGTGAGCGTCTTACCGCCGAATTGACATTCCACACGAGCATGATTGACCGGCACGGAGGTGACCCTTTCCGTTGTCCGGCAGTCGTGGGGCGAGTCGAAAGTCGGCGTCAGTCGCAAGTCATAGGGTCGTAAAGTCATAAAGTCGAAGTCAGCGGACTACGCCGCGTTTTGACTTTACGACTTTCGACGTTACGACTTTGGACCCTGCACCGACTTTACCACTTTCGACAGACGCCGGAGGCGGCTATTTGCGGAGACCGAGCTTCCCGATGACCGCGAGGTACCGCTCGCGGTCGGTTTGGCGCAGGTATTTGAGCAGGTCGGCGCGCTGGCTGACCAGCTTCAGCAGCCCGCGACGGCTGGAGAAGTCTTTCTTGTGCGCCCGCATGTGCTCGGTGAGGGAACTGATCCTCTTCGTGAGCAAGGCGACCTGCACTTCGGGCGACCCGGTATCGGTGTCCGCCCGCCGGAACTGCGTGATGAGTCCGGACTTCTCTTCCTTCGTGATCGACATCGTCCCGGTCTCCGCTAACCCCGCCGCGTCGCACTCCTGCCATCAGTTACGAAACGACGTTACGTTACACACTTCTTCTGGATTTATGCAATCTACCGACCCGCGACTAGGTGACAAGTGGGGAAAATGCGCCGGAAGGCGAGACCGGGCGGCTGAACCTGGTGATCGCGACCCTCTCCCGCCGGTGCCGAACGACCCATATCAGCAGCCGGGCCGCTCAGCGACTAGGAACCCCGGAACCGCTACATGCGGCCCCAGGCTGCTACAGCGCCTAGATGTGTCGCGCTCACGCTCCCCGCCCCCTCGCCACCGGGGACGAGACCTCGACGTCTGCCCCGCATCCCGAGCCGCAACTAACGGGACATCCCTTCGGGGATGAGCCAGCCGCCTTGAATGG
>CANLGS010000346.1 GCA_947490035.1 Gemmataceae bacterium | reverse complement strand
CGGGGGGCGTAAGCCCCCTGATGCTTCGCAGCGCTGTTCGCTGTGCGAAGCATCAGGGGGCTTACGCCCCCCGCTCGCCTAAAACGTTTACTGGTCCTTCAGTTCCATGTCGAGTTGGCTGGCGATCGCGCGGACGATCGGCGCGCTCGGCTTGCGCGGCTGCTGGTAGCCCCACATCGTCTGGAGCATCTCGAAGCCCATCAGCGAGCCCAGGAGGGTGAAGATCAGCGCCGGGGCGAGGAACAGCAGCGGGACGATGCCCCACGGCTTGGTCGGGGCGCCCGCCCCGGCGGGAACCGCGTCGTCGTCGTCCTCCGCGCCGCGCTTCTTCCCCTTCGCGCCCTTGAGCGCCTTGGCCATCGACCCGTCGTCCTCGTCGGTCGCCGAGTCGTCGGCCAAATCGACATCGACGTCCACATCGACATCGTCCTCGGCCGGCTTCTTCTTGCCCTTGGCCGGTTTGGGCTTCGCCTTCCCCTTCCTGGGCGCCTCGCCTTCCTCCTCGTCTTCCAGAAGCACGACCTCGCTGGCCGACTCCTCCGACACGTCGCTGTCCGCATCGATTTCAAAGTCGGACTTCTCCAGGTCCGTGTCCGACTCCAGCGCGACCGCCTCGGACGCGGACTCGTCCGGCATCTGCGGGATCTCGAAGTCGGTCTCGAAGATGTCGCCCTTGTCCTCCGAGTCGTCGAGGATGTCCTGTTCGAGCGCCGCCTGTTCGAGCGACGCGTTGGTGTCGTCGAGGGTCAACTCGAACTCGCTGTCCGAGTCCGAGTCGAGGACCAGTTTGCCGGACTTCGGCGCGCCGAGTTTGGTGTTCGACGCGACCGCGGAGGAGTCGAGCGACAGCTCGAAGTCCATGTCCGACGCGTCGCTGTCCTCGGGCGGCGGCTTCTTGCCTTTGACCGCGGCCTCCTTGTTCTTCTTGTCCGTCTTGCCGCCCTTTTCGAGCGAGATGCCGCTGTCGGCCGGGTCGCTGAGGTTGATGCCGCTGTGACTGCCGCGCTTGTTGCTGCTGCCGGCCTTGTCCTTCGGCAGGCTGCCCAGATCGACCTCGTCGCCGCTGTCGGCGTTCAGTTGCAGGTCGAAGTCGCTGCTGTCCGCGTCGAGGCTCAACTCGAACTCGCTGCTGTCGCTCTCGACGGGCGCGGGCGGCTTCACCGGCGGCTTGAGTCCCTTGCTCTTGCTCTTGCTCTTGCCCGCCTCCAGTTTGCCGGACGATCCGCCGCCCGTCTTCGGCGCGGACAGCTTGGCCGAACTGCCGCCCTTGATGACCGCACTGCCGGGGCCGCTGAAGTCCAGCGCGATCTCCTCGGTCGGGACGGCCGCCTCGTCGGGCTTCGGCTTGGGCTTCTTCGACTTCCCGCCGTCGAGCCGCACGTCGCTGTCGGTGCTGCCGCCGAACGAACTGTCGGACACGCCTTGGGGCGGCGACTTCGAGGACTTCGGGGGCGTGAGCCGGCCCGACGACCTCGGCCCGGACGACTTCGGGGTCTCGGAGGCGAGCGAGAACACGTCGTCGTCGTCGCTGCTGCCGAAGTCGATCGGCTCTTCGACGGGCGGCGGCTTCCGCGGCGTCTTCTTGATGGTGTCGTCGATCGCCTTGACCTTGAAGTCGTCCAAGCCGGGCGCGTCGTCCTTGAGCGGCGCCAGCGGCAGGCCGTCCTCGCTGGCCATGCCGAGTTGGCGGGCGAGTTCGTCGATGGCCGACACCTTGAACCGGACGGTGGAGCCGTCGCGGATCTGGCTGAGCTTCTTGAACTCGGAGTCGGTTTTCAGCCGCTTCTTCATCTCCTCGGGGGAGATGCCGAGCCGCTCCGCGGCTTCCTCGAGCGTGATCATCTGCTGCGCCATGGGACACTCGTGGCGGCGGAAGGTGTGGTTAGTTCGCGTGCCCGCAGAGGTGCGGGTGCATTAACACTGATTGTAAACCGCGTGCGGGCGGACACAAGTGCTGATCTCAGTTCGTGATGCTACTTCGCGCCGCGCCAAGCCGCACAGCCGCGCCAGGCGGTTCGTTGTTGGGCCACAAGACGCTTGCGGCTTCGCGAGTGGCTCAAGGTTCACTCGTCCGGGCCGAAGGACGCGAGCCGGCGCAGCGAAACCCAGTCCGGGACGCGGATCGTGCCGAGCGGTCGCGTCGGGTCGATCTGGTGAACGGTGTACCGGCCGGAACGGAACACGATGGGCTGGTTCCACGGGAACTTCTCGCGCTCGTTTGCCGGCAGCCACACCGGGAGCGGGTCGCCGTCGCGCCACGAACTCGGATCGTACACGTCCCCTTCCGCCGCGGCGCGCAAAAGGTCGCTGACGACGTACCGCTGCCGGCTCGCGCGAACGGCGTCCGCGATCTGCGCGCGTTTCGACTTCTCGCCGGGCGCCGGCGGGTGTGTCTCGCGGATGCCGAACGCGGTGCCGTAGTGCATGTACCGTGTGGCCGGGTCGAAGTCGAGCATCAGGTACAGCGGGTGCGTGCTGTCGTGCCAGCAGTTCAGTTCGCCCGGCCCGAGGCGCGGCTCGACGGTGCGCAGGAACTCCGCGACCGGGGCGAGTTCGCGCCACTGCGTGCCGCAGTGGATGTCGGTGTACTGCCCGATCCGGTCGCGCAGTTCCGGCGTACCGCCCTCGCGACAGGCGCGCGGCCACAGCCTCATCACGTCCGGGTCCGCGAGCGTGTGGTTCCCGAACCGAGAACGCCACTCGGACGCGCCGACCTCGCGCAGCACCGGCGGGAGCGCCCCCAGGTTTACCAGCACGCCGACCAGAGAGAACCACAGGATGTGCGCGAACGCGAAACTCCACCCGTGCGCGACGACCACCGCGAACGCGAGCAACAGCGGCGGGACGTGAACGTAGTCGAGACCCTTCTGGAGAGCGATCACCTGAACCAGCCAGCCCAGGTATAGCGCCGCCAAGAGTGCGCGGGCGCCGGCAGCGGACTCGTCCGCGGCGGGCGTGGAAAGCCGCCACCGCGGTCGCGGCGCGTTCGCCGTGAGTTCGGAGACGCTCGCCCCAGTTCGGACCTTCCACAGCGAGAGTATTGAGAGGGGAAAGGCGACGGCGTGGAGCCACGACCACGGGCCGAAGACCGCGAACAGCGTTTCGAGCCGCCCCTCCAGTGAACCGAGGTCGGCGAGGTACGCGGGGTTCCAGTTCAGGAAGATGTCGAGGAAGTGCGGCCACGCGCCGGTGCCGACGAGCCACGCGACGCCCGGCGCGCCAGCGAGGAGTCCGCCGGCGACGAGCGCCGCGAAGTCGGCCGCAACGCGCCGGCGCGGTTCGCGCCGCGCGAGGAGCACGGCCGACACTACCCACACCGCGAACGCCGGGATCACCACGTGCGGCTTCAGCCACACCGCCGCGCCCCAGAGTGCGCCTTCGAGAAGCGAAGAGCGGGCGTGCGAAGCCGCGAGCGGCTTCACTTCACTGACACGCCGCAACCGTAACCGGGCCGCGAGCGCCGCGGGCAGCAGCATCCACGGGTCGCGCTGGATGTGGCTGAACTCCGACGTGAACGGGTAGAACAGCGCGGCCGCCGCGACCAGCCACGCGACCGCGGCGCCGCCCCCGCCGCACCGCCGCACCCACCCGCACAGCACCGCGACCGACCCGCCGATCACGCACAGATCGACCGCCCGCAGTGCGGCGTAATTCAGCCCGTACGCCGACTGGCACGCGGCCATCAGCCACACGAAGCCGGGCAGGTTGGTGTCGAAGATGTCGCGGTAGTGGACGCCGCCGTGCAGGACGTTGCGCGCCGCCATCTGGTAGAGCGTGACATCGCACCACGGCGGCATCGCGAGGAACAAGGGCACGCCCGCGACCAGCGCGACTGCGGCCACGACCCAGCCGGCGGCGGCCGAGCGCCACGGCCGCCACGGGAGAGAGGGTTCGCCTTCGGGCATCGCGGCCTAGTGGTATGTGTCTTTCTCGGTCGCCGTCGGCGGCGCGTGCGAGTCAACGTGCGGGTGGTGCGGAATTGTATACGCGCTAGCCACGAGCGCGAGCGCCACGACCGCCGCGGCGAGGCCAATAAACCAGTAGGCACGCTTCTTGGTCAGCAGCGCGATCGAGCAGAGGACCAGCCCGATTTCAGCGGACAGGTGGGCGATGTCGAAACGGCCGGCCTGGTGGTGAACGTGTTCGGCCTCCTGACTTCTTTTCGACGCGTCCTGTCGGAACGTGGCGGCTTCGGCCCCGGCCTTGACCGCCTCGGCCCGCAGTTTCTCGGCCAGCTTCCGGGCCTCTTCGCCGCGTTCCAGAAGGTCCGGCAGGTTGTCCTTCTTGTCGTTCGACTTGTCATACGCGGCGGCCCGCTTCCTCAAGTCGGCGATCGTTTTCGTTCGCGTGGCGACCTGCTCCGCGGCTTTCTTCTTCGTGTCGTCGTCGGCGTCCTTGCGCACCGGTTCGACGCCGGGCGTGAGTTCCAACTGCAACGCGACCATCTCGAGTTGCTCCTTCCGCTGCCGCTTGGATTGGTACCACGCGAACAGGTTGCTCTTCTCGACTTCGGCGCTCGCGGCCTCGGTGCCAATCCGGTTCGCGTCGCCGATGACGCGGTTCACGTCGCCGAGGAGTCGGTTCGATTCCCCCTGGAGTTGGAGCACCTTGTTGTGCGTCCGGTGGCCGACCATGCTGATCGCGGCGAGGATCGCGGCGACGATCGCCATCGACACCGCGACCCGCTGGTTGAACGGGTCGCTGGCGTTGTGGCCGGCGTGTTCGGCGTGTTCCAGGTGTTCGTGCGTGTTCGCCATAACAGCTCCGAGTGAACGGGCGTGGCAGCGCGGAAGTCTACGCCCGCGGGCGAATCCGTTCAAGGGTGAGGAAAAGGTAGAATTATCAGGAAAGTCGTTGCAACCGGTCCGACCAGCGTATAGCATCCGTGATTGAAAAGGATTTTCGATTCGACCGGCACCCGGAAGGACCCGCGAACTCTTCTCGCCGAACCCGACTGAAGCTGGAGCGAACCCGTTTTCCGCGACTCCCGGTGTCCGCACGTCCGGGAGGCGCGCTTTCGGTGTCGGAAGCCTCTGTCCGAGATCACCCCCGAAGGAGCGACGCGATGAACATCTGCCCCGTTCTGACGTCCGAACTGACCGACGCGCTGCGTTGCAGTCCGCTCGGCCAGTTGCGCCGGTTGCGCGTCACGGAGAACGACACCGAGGTGGTCATCACCGGCAAAGTGTCGAGCTACTACCTGAAGCAGATGGCGCAGGAAACCATCCGCCTCGCGGTGGGCGAGCGGACGCTCTTGAACCGCGTCGAAGTCTCCGACGAAATGGCGTGATCTTCGTCGTCTCGGCGAGCAACACCCGCGCCCGCGGCGCCCCAAATGGAGGGCGCCGCGGGCGCGACTGTTTTGGTAGGTGCCGCTTGCCGAGCGGCACGGGATAGCCCAT
>CANLGS010000345.1 GCA_947490035.1 Gemmataceae bacterium | reverse complement strand
TCCCCGGCCACCCGACGGAAGGGCCGTACCCGATACCCGGCGCGTTCGAGCCGGTGCCCGAACTCACACCCGAGCAGGCGCGACAGATCGCCGACTTCGCCGCCCGCGCACCCGCGCCCGCGGCATAATCGAAACAAGCTGTGGTACTGAGGTGTACTCGGCGGTGTACTCGGCCGCTTCGGGTCCGACGCTAAACGGCGAGAGCGAGGGTGAAGGCGAGGGCGAGCGCTAACTCTGTTCTGTGCGCTCGACCAACTCGATCAGTCGAAACACGTCGGCCAGAAATGCCGTCACGAACGCTTCGATGCCGGGCGCGGTGCGCTCGGCGTTGCCGGCCACGTTCAGCACGCGCACGTCGTTGACGGCCAGCCACGCGGCCACGCCCGCGGGCGACGCGTCGCCTTCGAGTGGCACGTCGAAATGCGGTCGGCCGTAGCGCGCGCACAGTTCGAGCGTGAGCCGTTCGCCGGGCGAGTCCCAGTCGGTCGCGAACCGCAGCGTGGCGTCGGACTCCTTCACGTTCAGCGCGGTTCGCGGCGGGTAGCGGTCGCTCGCGTGCTCGCGCACGCCGTACAGTTCGGCGAACTCTGGGCGCGCGCCGTCCAGCGCGCGGAAGCCCTTCGGCATCCACCCGCCGGTGGCGACGCCGGCGGCTTTCGCCGCCGCGAGGCCCGCGCGGTCCGCGCCCGTCTGCCCGCCGGAAATGACCCGCTCCAGCATCTCTCCCCCGCTGGTCACCGTGGCGATTTCCGGTCATACTCGACGCGCTGACGATCAGCGAGGATGCAACGACTCGCAAGGCGGCCAGCGCCTTGCTGAAGGCGCTGGCTTGAGGAAACTTGGCCCCCCTTGGTCCGACGCTAAACGTCGTCCTTCGAGGCGCGTCCAGGCGCGTCACTTCTTCTGGTACACCACCTTGCCGCCGACGACGGTGTGCGTCACCTTGATGTCGCGCACCTCGTCCACCGGGCACGTCATCAGGTCGCGGTCGAGCACGATCAGGTCGCCCAACTTGCCGGCTTCGAGCGAGCCTTTCTCCTTCTCCTCGTTGTGCAGGAAGGCGTTGTTGATCGTGTACAGCCGGACCGCCTGTTCGCGCGTCAGCGCCTCTTTGGGCTGGTGAACGGCGCCGTTTTCGAGCTTGCGCGCGAGCGTCACCCAGATGCCCAGCCACGGACTCCACGGGTTCGTGCTGTCGAGCGGGTCGTACCGCAGCATGTGGTCGCTGCCGCCGCCGATGGTGGTGTATTCGAGCCACGACTTGTACGGCTGGAACCACCGCATCCGCTCGTCGCCCAGCACCTTCAGCAGCGTGCCGCCGTCCTTGTACAGCCATGCGGGTTGAATGTCCGCGCACACGCCGAGCTTCTTGCAGCGTTCGAGGTTAAGTTGGCTGGGGAAGTTCGCGTGCGTGATGCAAAACCGCTTGTCCTTGATGGGAGCGATCTTGTCCACGAACTCGTAAGCGTCGAGGAGGTTGTCCATCGCGCCCTCGCCGGCCGTGTGCGCGGTCACCTGCCACTTGCGCTTCGCGGCCTCTTCAACGACGACCTTCAGTTGGTCGGGCTGAATGAACAGCAGCCCGCGATAGTCGTCCTGCGTGATCTGGTACGTGTCGCCGCGCGGCCAGGGTTTGCGCATGTACGCCGAGCCGTTGAGCATCCCGCCGTCGAGGAACAGCTTGATCGGGCCGACCCGCACCCACTCGTCGCCCGCGCCCGTCGGCCCGCCGCGGCCGTCCTTACCCACGAGGTCGTCCAGGCGCTTGCCGATGTCTTCGCGCCCGCCGCCGGCACCGAAGCTCCGGGCCACGTTGATGCGCACCGTGAGCGTGTTCTCCTTCTGGAATCCGAGGTACAGGTCGAGGTTGCCGCGGCCCGCGTTGCGGTCGGCGATGCTGGTGATGCCGTGTTCGTTGTAAAGGCCGAAGAGCTTCAGCACTGCAAGGTGGCGCTTTTCAGCTGTACCCTCGCCGCCTCCGGGAACGCCCTTCAGAACGCCATAGGCGTTGCGCAGCATCCCGGTCGGCTCGCCGGTCTTCTCGTCCTTCACCACCTGGCCCGCGGGCGGGTCTTTGGTGTCCTTCGTGACCCCTGAGGCTTCCAGCGCCTTGCTGTTCGCGATGCCCGCCGGCCCCGCGTGGTACAGCACCGGATGCTTCGGCGAAACCGAGTCGAGTTCGGCCTTCGTGGGGAAGCGTGCTTCTTTGAGTCGCGTGGGGAAGGCGTACTGGATGACGATCCACTTGCCTTCGGGCAGTTCGCCGGCGCGCTTCTTGATGTAGTCGAGCACTTCGGGGATGGACCGCAGCAGCGGGATCGGGTCGCCGACTTCGCTGCCCGCGGCGCCGACCGGGTGCGTGTGGCTGTCGTACAACCCCGGCATCACGGTCTTGCCGTTGGCGTCGATGACGGTGGTCTTCGGCCCCTTCAGTTTGAGGATGTCGGCGCTGGTGCCGACGGCGACGACCTTACCGCCGCGCACCGCGACGGCTTCGGCGGTGGTGAACTTCGCGTCCACCGTGAGCACCTTGCCGTTGTGAACGACAAGATCGGCGGGTTCCGGTGGTTGGGCGTGCGCGAACGAAGCCGCCGCAAGCAGGACGGCAGCGGAGAGGGAGAGTTTCATGGTCTGACTCCGACGGGACAACGCGGGCGGAACCCCCTGTGATACCACGCCCAACACCGGCAGGAAAATGAAAACGACCGCAGGCACGGGAAACTTGATGAGAAAATGATTAATCGGAGGGCCGTGTCTTGCTCGGCGGTGTTTGGATACTTACGATTGCCAAAGTTGGGTCACACCCCACAATCGTGGCCGCACACCGGCGACTCGCGTCCGGAACGGCTTCCCCCCTCCGCGGAGTTTCTCCCATGCGTAAGATGCTGTTGTCCCTGGTCGCCCTGTTCTTCATGGCTGGTCTGGTCGTCGCGGTCGAAGCCGTCACCGTCAAGATCGACAAGGACAAGAAGGAAGTCACCGTGAAGGAAGGCGACAAGGAGAAGACCTACAAGTACGACGACAAGACCAAGTTCAGCACCACCGACAAGGACGGCAAGGCGAGCGAAGCCAAGCTCGAAGCCTTCGAGAAGCGGGCCGCTGGCAAGGACGGCAAGGGCGGCGCGAAGTTGGACATCAAGGCCGAGAAGGATGTCCTCACCGAAGTCAGCTGGAAGGGCGGCAAGAAGTAACCTTCTTCCCGCGCAGTTCGCTGCAACGAAGCCCGGCCGTTCGGCCGGGCTTTGTGCGTTTCCCACCCCCTGCGCGATGAACGCGAAACATTGACACCGTTATTGCGCGAGGCGATTTTCGTTCTATGCTGCGGCATGACTTCGCGCAACCTGCTCTCAATCGCGGTTCTGGCGGTCGTCGGCGTGCTGCTCGCCGGCCAGGTCCGACAGCTCCTCGCGGACCCCACCGTGTGGCCGCCGGACGACTTCGTCGAATACTGGGCCGCCGCGAAGCTCACGCTCGACGGCCAGAACCCGTTCGACGAAGCTCTACTACTCCCGCTCCAACAGCACGCCGGGCGCGACACACAAGACGCGATCATGATGTGGAACCCGCCGTGGGCGCTCCCCGCGGTGCTGCCGCTCGGCCTGCTCCCCGCGCGCGAAGCGCAACTCCTGTGGCTGCTCGTTCACCTCGCCGTCACCGGCTTCTGCGCGGACCGGTTGTGGCTGCTGCTCGGCGGAAGGCGCGAGCGCCGCTGGGTCGGGTGGGCCATCGCGTACACGTTCATGCCGACCGTGTTCGCGCTGTCCAGCGGTCAGATCAGTCTGTTCCTCCTGCTCGGCGCGGTGCTGTTCCTCGAATGCGAGCGGCGCGGGTGGCAGTACCTCGCCGGCGCCGCGACCGTGCTGGTGGCGATCAAGCCGCACCTCGCGTACCTGCTGTGGGCCGCGATCGCGGTGGACGCGCTGGCCCGCGGGCGATGGCGCGTGATCGTCGGCGGCGCCGCGACCGGCCTCGCGTGCGCGCTGCTCCCCTTACTGTTCAACCCCCACGTGTGGCACCAGTACGCGGACGCGATGGGCAACCGCCCGCCGGCGCAGTGGCTGTCGCCGACGCTCGGCACCGTGCTGCGGCTCGCCTTCGGCATGGAACACTTCCGGTTGCAGTTCGTGTCCGTGGCTCTCGGGCTGGCGTGGTTCGCGTGGCACCGTTGGCACCGGCGCGGCAACTGGAACTGGACGGAACAGCTCCCGCTGTTGCTGACGGTGTCGTTCGTGACCGCGCCGTATGGTGCGTGGCCGTTCGACATGGTACTGTTGCTGCCTGTCGTCTTCGCGCTGGTGGTGAAGAACCTCTCCCCCCAACCCCCTCCCCTAAGAAGGGAGGGGGAATTGTCTTGTCCCTCTCCCCTTGCGGGAGAGGGTGTCGGCGCTTCGCCGACGGGTGAGGGGTGGCGACTCGGAGGGGCTAACGTCTCGCCCCTCACCCGGCTCGAAGACTCGCCACCCTCTCCCGCAAGGGGAGAGGGACAAGACCAAGACAACTCCCCCTTCCCTTTAGGCAGGGGTTCCTTGTTCGCACTGCTCGCCGTCAACCTCGGTTGTCTCGTGATGAACCTCTCCCAGACCGGCTCGTTCTGGTTCCTGTGGGTGTCGCCCGCCGTGCTGCTCGTGTACACCCTTCACGCGCGGAAGCATCAGAGGGCTTACGCCCCCCGCTCGCCTCAAGTCGTCGCGGTGCCGGCATGAGGCTCCCGCGCTGGCTCGGCCCCGGTGCGGTCGCGTTCCTGCTCGTCTGGCTCGTCCTGCTCGGCGCCGGGCGCTCGGCGTTCTTCAACGACCCCGGCACGTTCTGGCACACCACCACCGGCGAACTCGTCCTCAAGGACGGGTTCATCCGCGCCGACCCGTACACGTTCACGTTCGCGGGCGAGTGGTGGGTTCCCTACCAGTGGCTCGGCGAAGTAGGAATGGCGCTCGCGCACCGCGCCGGCGGCTTCGACGCGCAGTTGCTCGGCGCGGTCACGATCATCGCCGCCGTGTTCGCGTGGCTGGCGGTGCGCCTGCTGCGCACCGGCTTGCACCCGGTGTTAGCGGCCAGTGTCATCGCGTTGTCACTGGCCGCGGCCGGCTCGCACTTCCACGTCCGGCCGCACCTGTTCACGCTCGCGGGCATGGCCGTCGTCGCCGCGATCCTCGCCGACACCGACGCCGCGCGCTCGAAGCTGAAGCGCCTGTACTGGCTGATCCCGTTGTGCGTGGTCTGGACGAACGTCCACGGCGGCGTGCTGGGCGGCATCGGCACGGTGTGCATCGCGTTCGCCGGGTGGGTGGTGTTCTGGCAACTCGGCCGCCCTTCCCCACTCAAGTCGTGGCGCGATGTTGGCGTTCTCGCGCTCGTCGCACTCGGTTGCGGTCTGAGTACGCTCGCCAGTCCTTACGGCACGGACATGGTGAAGAC